>NZ_JAACFW010000009.1:0-180348 GCF_029237245.1 Aeromonas sp. 5HA1 | reverse complement strand
CCAGACTGGTCCAGCTCTCGGAGCCATCGCTGTCACTGATGGTCACTGTGTTGGTCAACAGCACCTGCAGCCCGGCATCAGTCTCGGTACTCACCGCGTTCAGTGCCTGCGCATTGAAGTCGATGTCATGGCCAGCCGTGACCGTCACGGTGAAGTCCTGATTAGCCGCACCGCCCTCGTCCGTGGTCCCCGCTACATTGCCATTCACTACCCCGCTCCAGTCCGCCGGCAAGGTAAAGCCCGGCACACCCGCCACGCTCGTACCGCTCCAGCTGTAACTGCCCACCGCGCCAGCCACCCAGCCAGCCCCCATCACCGCACCTTCCGGCACATTGCTCAGGGTCACCGTCACGCCGGTCACCTCTTCCGAACCATCCGTATCCGTCGCATTGACACTCAACTGCGCCGCCAGCGACACCGCCACCGGGGCATCCGTTTCACCCAGCACCAGGCTGGCCGCACTGACACTGATGTCCCCTTCCACATTGATGGTGACAGTCCCGCTGCTGTTGGCGCTGCCCTCGTTGGTGGTCGCCACCACCGTGTAACCAATCGGCGCACCGCTGTTGGTCGCGCTGCCCGCTACCCCAGCCGTGGAGTAGTCCGCCGGGAACACCAGCCCAAACGCACCCGGCAACGCCCCGCCGGTGACCGTCACCGTCAGCACGTTACCCACCAGGGTGCCCCCCACCGCCGTGGTTCCCGCCGGCAGGTTGTCAAAGGTGTACACCAGACTGGTCCAGCTCTCGGAGCCATCGCTGTCACTGATGGTCACTGTGTTGGTCAACAGCACCTGCAGCCCGGCATCAGTCTCGGTACTCACCGCGTTCAGTGCCTGCGCATTGAAGTCGATGTCTCCCAAAGGGGTAACATTGATGGTCAGCACTGAGGTAACTGTGTCTTCTCCATCGGTTACCAGATAGCTAACCGGTGGAACAGCGCCGGAAAAATCAGGAGATGGAGTAAACGAGAAACTGCCATCGCTGTTAATAATCAGCGTACCAATCCCTTCTTGAGTCGTGGTGGTTCCTGCCGCAATACCAAGCACATCCCCCCAGCTATAACTCACTACGCTGGCCCCCTGCGGCCCATCGGGATTTACTGTGTTACTCAATACGTTACCCAAGACAGATGTGTCTTCTGCGATGGAGAACGCCTCATCACCATCACTCAGGTCATTTATCGGGTCTATGGTCAAGGTCAACGTAGAGGTCACGGTATCTACTCCGTCGGTTACCACATAGGTAACAGGCGGAACCGCACCATCATAGTTGGGTGCAGGCGTGAAGGTGAAACTGCCATCGGAGTTGACGATGAGGCTGCCGATACCATCAATCGTGACGCTCGTACCGGCAGTCACATTGATATTGTCCCCCCAACTGAAGATCGGCACCGATGCAGCTTCAGGGCCATCCGTATTGACGGTGTTGGTGAGCACATTGCCATTGAGCACTCCACCCTCAGAAACCGTCAGCTGCTCTCCCTCATCACTCAACTCATTGGTCAGCAGTGGCTCTGCGAGTTGCTCTGTATCCACCACAGGCTCAGTTTGATAAGTGGTGTCAAATCCGGCTGCGGCAATGGTTGCATCACCCGTTCTATCAATGGTTACAAAACCGCCATTACCACTGGCACCGGCGACTCCACCAATGCCACCGCCCCCACCAGCAGCGGGTGCCCCACCGGCAGCAGAAGCCTCAAAGTTTTGTGTCGGGTCGATACCTTGCAAGATCGACTGTTGCAATGCCGCGATTTCGGGGGAGGTAGCTGTGCCATCATCTGGCACTTGTTGCAATCCCGGTACAGGCACATCCGGGGCGGAGGAGTCTGGCGCGGTGGCCGTAGGAGAATCGTCATAGGGAGCCAATAACAGCTTGGCGTCATCTGCGATGTTGAGCCTGGCACCAGGCTGCAGAATTTCACCTTTCTGCAGCGGGCGGCTGCTACCATCAGCCAGCAAAATTTGAGCATTGCCTTCAATAGAAGACACCACCACGGTTTTGTCGATCACTTGAGTACGCATATCCATTGCTCCAACATGACAGATCTTGATGTCTACACCATAGATACCCGTCCCCCTGGCTTCCGTTGCAAAAATGTATAAGGTTGGTTCAAACCAAGAGCAATGCCGCCCATTAAATCGAAGGGTCTTTTTTATATTATTGAATCAATCACTTAATTAGGATTCGAGTAAGGCCTTAGCAGATTTGCCATTAAAAAACTCCAAGCTTATTTATATTTCGCATAAAAAAAAGGCCCCTATGGGGCCTCACTGTGAATACCGATTGCTCAGGGCAAGGGAAATGCAGGGTGTACGAAGCCCTGATAACCATCGATATGCAGCTTGGAAAGCAGCTCGACCTGATGCTGATCCTCAACACGGGTTGCGATGGTAGTCACACCTGCATTGTGGGCGGCGCGACAAACCGCGGCCAGGAAAGAGGTGTCGGCCCCCGGCTCCATGACCTGACTGGTATAACCATGGTCGACCTTGACATACGCCGGAGCCAGCTCTTCCAGATAACCCAGAGACTGGAAGTGACGGCCATAATGGTCAACCCCCCACTGGAATCCATGCTCCTGCAAAGTATTCACCAGCGCGGTCACATGTTCCTTGTGCTTCATGATGGCGGCTTCCGGTATTTCAAACAGCAAAAGATCCTTCAACTCTGCATGGGCTGTCAAGTACTCCGTCAGCCAGGTCAGAAACTCGTCAGAGCAGAGGGAACCTACCGTGATATTGATGGCGAGAACCAAGTCTGATTGCTGTTTAAGCAAAGGAACGCAGGCATCCAATACCGCCTGATCAAATTCACTCCCCAACTTGAATTGTTCGATGGCTGGCAAGAACTGACCCGCAAAGTAGTCGGTTCCATCCCTCGAAATAGAGGCAAACAATTCAGCATGCAACCGCACCCCATTGTCGAATCGGCAGGCCGGTTGAGCCTTGAAGCGCCACAAGTGCCGTGAAATGGCATCTTGCACCAGATCGCGCCAAGCCAGGCGCCCCATCATTCCCTGATCTGTGCCCCCTTCCATGACCACGGCGCCACGGCGTTCGTTTCGGGCCTTGCCAAGCGCATTATCGGCTTTGGTCAGCAAGGCGGAGAGATCGTCATTGCCATCACGCCCCGCAATACCGATGACGGAGAGGGCATCTCCTTCACCCATCGGATTAACGACCAGGTCGGCAATTCGGCTGTTGATAACCTCCGCCAAGTCTTTCAACTGGGTCAGATCATCGGTTGGACAGAGCAGCGCATATTCAGTCGCAGAGATCCGCGCCAAAGCCGCGCCATCCCACCCCTTCAACTGATCCTTCAAGGTCTGGGCGATGGACTTGACCATGTTGTCCCGCGCGTCAAACCCCTCTTCGCGGTACAAATCATCGAGCATGTCAACCGCCACCAGCATGACACCGCCTTGTCCTGCCTCGGCAATCCAGGCGTTGACCTGACCGACAAAATAGGCCCTGTTGCCCAGCCCGGAAACCGCATCCACATAGACCCGCTCCCGCAGTTTTTCAGCTTCATCGGCTTGCTCTTTGAACTGCAGTGCCAACTTGCTGGAGAGGGTATTGATGGCCTGCACCACCTGCTTCAATTCGTGGGTTTTGGGCTCTGGAATGGCGTGACCGAAATGGTGAAGTTCAATCTCCACCGCCTGCTCGCAAATCTGTTTGAGTGGCTTGAGCAGATAATTCAATGCCCTCATCAGCAAAATGGTAGTGATTAAAAAACCGATCAGGAACCAGCTTGCCAGTTCGCTCATACCCCGCCACAGCTCGTAATAGGCTTGCCCAGGGTGGCCCACCACTTTCAGTTTGCCCAGTTGCAGCCAGCCGGATGTCAGAATTGACTCGTTGGATACTTCGGGAAACAACCCCAAGCCGATAAACCATTGCGGCACGCCCTGAATGTTGCTGGTGTTCTCTTGCTCGATGACATCTTTGGACGCCAGCAGATCCAGTCGGATCAACTGATAATAGCCGCCATCGAATATGGCCTGGATGACAGACTCAGCTCCCACCTTGTCACCGTTTTCCAAATACGGGGTCAGCGCCAACCCAAGCGAGGTGGCGGTATTGATGACGGTGGTTTCCTGCTGCTGGGCCAGATAGGTTCGGGTCGAATTGAACTGCACCCAATAGGTGGCTGCAAACAACAAGCCGAACAGGATCAACATGGTTGCCAATAATTGTCTGTAGAGCGTCATAGGTTAATCATCCAAATTCACCACAGGCCGAGCCAATCGCCCGGAAGTCATGCGATTGCGTAAATCAGTCCATAATCCCAAGCGTGACGACTGCCCGGCCAGTTCCCCTTGACCACGCGCCTTCATCAACCACAAGTGACTACCGTTAAAGCTGTATATCGGCACCAAATCCCTGCGCTGGCTGGCAGGACGGATCGAGCCGATCAAATTATCCAAAATCACAGGTTCGGAGGACGGAGTGTCATAGTAGGCAACAACCATATGAAACTGGTTATAATCCAATGCCTTGACATACACCATCCGCATTTTCTCATCGGGAATGCCAAGCTCCAGCAGGGTAAAGTATTTTGAAATGCTGAAGTCTTCGCAATCACCGCCGGCCGCCCCCAGAAATTCCAACGGGGTGGCCCAGTAATCTTTCTTGCGCCACAACTTGATGTCATCAATGAAGCGCATTCGATTAAAAAACTGGTTTACCTTCTCCAGTTTCTGGCGTTCATTCAGCCCGGCTGCACGATTCTGCATGACCAGCGTACGCCAGCTTGTCACGCGCTTGCCTGCCCTGGCCCCATAGGTTTCCTCGGCGCGTTGGACCAGCTTGAGGTCTTCGGGTGTCAAAGGTTGACTGGCGGAGAGGAGGAGCGGAAGCGAAACCAGCAACAACCACAGTGAGTAACGCAGCCAGCGAGCGCGCAAAAGCAGACCCAACCCCGAGGCTGACGCCCAGCTGCAACCGCTTGCCTTCCACCACACCGTCACACTCATCCCATGGGCATCCAATGACTGTCACTGCACCGGCCAAGCATCAGACCGTTAGAGACAAGGGATGGTAGCAGCACAGCTGCGACCATCCCTTTCACTCGCATCAAACCTGATGCGTTCTCCATTACCGTTTAGCTTGCCATTCGGCCGGCTGCTGCACGTTAAACGCGTTGAGCAAACTGCCTGTCGCGTTGAGGATGCGATAATCCGCCAGCAGGGCGTCATACTCGGCCGTGATGTAACTGCGGCGCGCCTCGAACAGTTCGTTCTCGGTGTTCAACACGTCCAGCAAGGTACGCTGACCCAGACCAAACTGCTTCTTGTACGCCTGTACAGTGTCATAGCTGGCGTCAACGTGCTCTTTGAGGAAGGTCTTCTGCTTGGTCAAAGACTCTTTGGCGTTCCAGGCCAGACGCGTTCCCTCTTCAACCTGACGGAAGGCATTCAGGTGAATGTCTTTCGCCTGGGAGTACAGGGATGAAGCAGCCTTGCTCTCTGCCAGATCAGAACCACCGCGGAACAGGTTGTAACGCATCCGAACCATGGCAGTCAGATCATCGTTGCGTCCCTTGACCGCATCGATATCCTCATTCCAGTTCTGATCCACTTCGAACGTGACGTTCGGATAGAAGCCGGATTTGGAGCCTTCATGCTGATACTTGGCCGCTTCGATATCCTGCAGGGAAGAGAGCAGGGTCGGATGCACTTCGGTGGCCGTTTTCAACGCGGCATCCAGACTGGCTGGAATGAACTGTCCATCGGGAACCGGTTGAACCAGATCCTTGGGCATCTCGTTGACAACGCGAATGAATTCGCTCTCGGCATCGCGATAGTTGTTCTCGGCGGCAGCCTGGTTGGCATAGGCTCTGGCAACCCGACCATCGATCTGGGTCTGGTCCGCAGTAGAGCCCAGGCCAGAGTCGGTCCGCTTGCTGATGTCGCTGCGGATCTGCTCATGGGTTTCCAGGTTCTGCTTGGACAGCTCCAGGATCTCCTGCTGACGCAACATGTTGAGGTAAACCTCAGCCACGCGCAGCGCCGTGTTCTCTGCCTCGGAAATCATGGCCAGACGCTGGGCGCTGGCTTCGGCATCGGTCCGGGCCACGTTGCTGCTGACATTGAAACCGTCGAACAGCATCTGGCGCAGACTGATCCCGGCCTCTTTACGGGTCATGGAGTCGTCAATATTGCTATTGGCGCCCGCGGCACGGGTGGAGGGGCTATCGGTCTTTTCATAACCGACACCACCGCGCAGATCGATAGTGGGGTAGTAACCACCTTTGGCTCCATCATGCTGATACAGTCGTGCCTGATAGAGATCAAAAGCTTCCTTGATTTTCGGATGGGTAGCCAGTGACTGTGCCACTGACTGTTCCAGCGTTTGAGCCTGGGTAAGGCCCGGGAACAGCACGGCGCCACTTACTAACATGGCAACAATCGTCTTCTTCATGGTATCTCCAGTCATGTTGTTTTTAGATTGTTGGCTTATCGTTCTCTCAGTGCCGACTGTTTCGCCCGTAATATCGGCTTAAGCAAATAGTCTAGGACACTTTTTTTACCAGTAATAATATCTGCACTGGCTAACATACCGGGGATGATGGGAAGTGCGTTAAGCTCATCGCCCAAGTAACTCTTCTCGGTGCGGACACGAACCAGATAAAAGGAGTTCCCCTCCTCATCCTGGATCGAGTCAGCACTTATCTGTTCGACCTTTCCATGTAGTCCTCCATAAACGGTGAAGTCATAAGCAGTGATCTTGACCACGGCATCAAGCCCTGGCCGCAAGAATGCGATGTCTTTCGGGGAAACCTTGGCCTCTACCAGCAAGGTGTCTTCCAGCGGCACGATTTCCATCAAATCCATACCCGGTTGCACCACCCCCCCCAGCGTATTGATCTTGAGTTTCTTGATGGTGCCTTTGAGGGGCGCAATGACGCTGGTCCTGTCGACCCTGTCTCGCAGCCCGACCTGCCCTTCCGACAACTGTCTCAATTTACCCTGAAGTTCGTTGAGCTCAGTCTGTGAGTCAGCACGGAACTTCAATGCAATGTCGTTGCGCTTGGAAATGCTTTCTCTCAGCACAGAGTTGAGTTTGGGAATAATAAGCCGGTTGCTCTCCAGCTCTCCCTGCATCTCGTTGACCTGGCGTTCCAGCTTGATGAGCTCTACCTGGGGGACTATCCCTTCTTTGGCCAGTGGACGACTGATGTTCAATTCCTGCCGGGCCAGATCAACACTGCGCCCGACGGTTCTTATCTTGGCATTGAGCTCGATCAGCTCCTGCTCTTTCTGCTCGATCTGCTGGCCAAGTATATAGAGCTGGTTATTCAGGCTATTAAGTCGTTCATCCTGAACCGACTTTTCACGGGCAGCATATTCGGCAAAGACATTTTCAAAGCCCTCGGGAAAGTCGATGGGTTGTTTGTCGATGAGCACCTGCTCACGCCAGCTCAGGTTCGGCCCTGTCTTGACCACCACGCTCTTAATCTCGGCCCTTAGCCGGGCGATCCCCCCCTTGAGGGTCACCAGCTCTTGTTCACGCTCACGGAAATCAGAGCGAAAACGGGTGTCATCGATACGCAGCAGCGGCTGCCCCTCTTCGACTATGTCCCCCTCCCTGACGAAGATCTCCTTGACGATCCCCCCTTCCAGGTTCTGGATCACCTGCAACTGACGGGACGGGATGACTTTGCCCTGCCCGACCGTCACTTCATCCAGCTCGGCCCAGGCAGCCCAGACGATGGCGCTCATGAAGAACAGAAAACAGGCCCACAACAATACTCTGGCCCGGGTCGGGGTACTCAGCAGGACGGCAGCGGCGCCATCATCGACAAACTCCAGATGTTCGGGTGCAGGCAGCACTGTATCGGACGGCGACTTCTTGAACAGGCCAAATTTAGCCATTGGACGCCTCCTGCACTCGCACCTTGCCTTCCTTCAACTGTTGCAACACTACATCTTTGGGTCCATCTGCCACTATCTGCCCCTGCTCCACGACGATGACCCGCGATGCGACATCAAGCATGGAGGTCTTGTGAGTAATGAGGATAAGGGTGGTTTCCGGTCCCAGTCGTGCCAGCTCATGCTTGACCTGCATCTCTGACTGGTTATCCATGTTGGAGGTGGGTTCGTCCATCACCAGAATGGGGGGATCGTTGAGCAAAGCACGTGCCAGCAGGATCGCCTGACGCTGACCGCCGGATAGCTGACGTCCCCCTTCCCCTATTTGTCTGTCCAGACCGTTAGGGTCACGGTTGGTAAAGTTGGTGACACCGGCCCGTTTGGCCGCACGCAGCACACGCGCATCGTCCACCAGCGGATTGCCCAGCATGATGTTGTCACGCACAGAGCCGAAAAACAGGGTCACATCCTGAGGGACACAACCTATGTTGCGCCGGATCACAGATGCGGGCAGCTGATCCAGTTCGAACCCGTCGAGACGGACCGAACCATCTGTGGGTCGATACAACCCCATCAGAATCTTTTCGAGAGTGGTCTTGCCTGCCCCGATCCGACCTATGATGGCCACCTTCTCACCCGGCTCAATACGCAGATTGATATTGTGCAGCGTGCTCGTCTCCATCCCCGGATACTTGAACGACACATTATCAAATTCAATGCGCCCGGAGATGATGGGGTGGTGAATGTACTGCTTGCCTTCCTCCTGCTCACCCGGCGTCATCATTATTTTCTCCAGGATCTCCAGCGCGGACTTGGCCTGGTTGTAACGAGTGGAGAGCACGGAGAGTTGCACCATGGGGGCGATGGCGCGGCTGGAAAGCATGACGGCGGCAATCATGCCCCCCATGGTGACCAGCCCTTCCGATATCTGGTAGACACCGACGATCACCAGGCCCACGGTTACCACCTGCTGGATATAGCTGGCCAGGGAGGACATGGAGTTGGTGATGCGGCGAGTCTGCACGCCCCAGGTAGAGATGTGGGATACAGCCTGTTCCCAGCGATGCTGGAACATGCTCTCGGCGCCGAAGATCTTGACGGTCTCCAGTCCGGAAATACTCTCGATGAGGTTGGCATTTTTCTGGGAGGCGAGGCGCGAACCCTCTTCGATGGATTGCTTGAGCGGCGCCTGAATATAGAAGCTGTAAATAATCAGGATCAGCATGGCGACGATGGGCACGACCACCATGACGCCGGCAAACAACCAGATAATGAAGAGGAAGAAGACCGCAAACGGCAGATCGATGAGGGTCGAGACAGTGGCCGAGGTGAAAAACTCCCGTACCGACTCAAACTCTTGCAGGTGTTTGGCAAAAGCACCGGTGGAAGCCGGTCTCGACTCCATACGCATGCCCATCACCTTGGCGAAGATCTTGGCCGACAGCAATACATCGGATTTCTTGCCCGCAATATCAATGAAATAGCTGCGCAGCTGGCGCATCACAAAATCAAAGGTAAACACCACCATGGCGCCTACCGCCAGCACCCAGAGTGACTCGAACGCCAGGTTGGGCACGATTTTGTCATAAACGTTCATGGTGAACAGCGGACTGGCCACCGCAAACAGGTTGATCAAAATGGAGGCAATCAGCACATCCCGATAGATGCCGCGGGATTCAAACAGCGTGCTCCAGAACCAGTGACCATCACGGGTCTCCAGTACCTTGGGAGAGCGGTCATCAAACTTGAACTGCTTTTTGACAAAGAAGAGCCGGCCCAGATATTCGTCACCCAGTTGGGCAACGCCGAGCCACTGGGCGGCATCACCCGCCTGAGGAAAAATCACCTTGCCCTGGGTTCTGTCTTCGTTCCACTCCAGCAGTATGCAGGCACCACCGTTTCGCATCTGCAATACGCAAGGCAGCAACAAGGATGAGATGTCGGCAAGGGGCTGGATCACTTCACGTGCTGAAAGTCCCCCCCGCTCTGCTGCGCGGCTGAACAGGTTCGGAGTCAGCAAGCCAGATACCAGCGGCAGTCCGGTCGTCAGGGCATCCTTGCTGTTGGGCACGCCATAAAAGCGGGTCAAAAAGACCAGACATTCCAACAGCTCATCAATACGGTTCGTTTCTGCTTGCATAGCATCCTGTCACTGCTTGAATAGGTCGGCCGTCATCATCACGCATCTGTGGTCACACATGGTTGCATGACGCGCGCACGCTCGTGGAATAAACATCAGGATCCCACAGCATAGAGATCAACAGCCTGATAAACGTTAAGCACAGGTAAATGACACTGGATATCATCATCAGACCTGAGAGGCATTACGCCCAAAGACGGTACGGCATGAAAGTGCTTGATAGCGACACAAGATGGCGCCATGTCTGATATATCCCGCCAAAATTGGAAACAACACACGCTTATTGATAATGATATCTTTTCCAAGCGGAATACTATATCAAGACAATTTTACCGAAACTATACCGCAAAGACTGAATTTCATCTAATAACCCTCTGTTTTTTTGACGAAATTTGATTGCTTACTCTATATGGTCAGAAAGGGAGAAGGGCCGTCCCAGACTGTGTCCCTGAGCACCGGAGCGGGCCAGTTCACTAGCAATCCCTGCCATGGCTGTCCAGCGATTTTCGCACCAGACCGGTGCCAACAGGGTCGGTCGGCGGGCAGAGGCAGAGATGCGATGATAGACCACCTCGGGAGGGGTGTGCTGGATCATGGCCACTGCCGCTTCAACATATTGATCCAGTGACAACACCTCCAGCCGCCCTGCCTGCCACGCCTTGCCGAGGGTGCTCCCCTCCACCACATGGAGCGGATGCAGCTTGATCCCCTCGACCCCGGTCGCCACGATGCGATGCAGGGTATCGAGGCTATCCATCGGCACCTCCCCCGGCAGGCCGACGATCAGATGGGCACAGACCTTGATGCCGCGCTGATGGGCCCGCGCAACCGCATCGGCATAGGCGGCGTAACCATGACCGCGATTGATGCGCTGCAAGGTCTTGTCATTGGCACTTTGCAGCCCCAGCTCCAGCCACACCTCATAGCCACGGGCCTGATACGCCGCCAGCAGGTCCAGCACCGCATCCGGCACGCAATCGGGGCGGGTACCGACACACAAACCCACCATGTCACTGACTGACAACGCCTCTTCATACATGCGTTGCAGGTACTCGACCTCGGCATAGGTGCTGGTATAGGCCTGAAAGTAGGCGAGATAGCGTTTGGCACGGGTCACTTCATCCCGGCGCGCCAACAGTTGCTGCACCACGGAAAGCTGCTGGGCCGACTCGTCGGCAAAAGAGGAGACATTGCAAAAAGTGCAGCCACCACGGCCCAGGGTGCCGTCCCGGTTGGGGCAGGTGAAAGCGCCGTGAATAGAGAGCTTGTGGATCTTCTGGCCGTGGCGTTGCTTGAGATCCTGACCGAATGTATTGACGAGTTCGTGTAACTGCATGACACCTCCGCTAAAGGAGCGTCATTGTACGAGCTTGCAAAAACAGGGCGCTGAGCTGGATCAAGGGAGGGGAAGGTCAGAAAACATATAAATATTCACCAATATCTGGATAAATATCAGCAAGCGGGTCGTTGTTGATGCTTTCGAAACCCTTACACCAAACACAGCATGCGCAATCCTGATGAATAACAGTTAGCTAACCACCTGTTAGGCAATGAAAATTCACGCATAGACTCACTGACGACAAAAGCAAGACTCGTGGTGCGTAATTGTGATCTCTCCCCACCACTTGCCTGATGAATTGGTAAAATTACTACAAATCCCCTCCCCCACTGAGTCAACCAACAAAAGCCCACATATCAACATTAAATACTGTAAAAATAAAAACTGCCAGAGCAATCACCAATTCAAGCCCCATATATACCCGCACTCCAACATTTTGTTATGACATTGTAATAATGAAAACAGCCGGGATGTTCAATTGACCTTGCCGAAAAATCCCATTAGTTTGGAGATTCGCCACGTCAGGCGGACGGAACCACAAGAGCCAATCGCAATTTATGCAGTTTGCGATGCAAGGCCGAGCAAGGGAGAAATGCAATGTCACTATATGATCCAAAGCTGGAGAGGGATAACTGTGGCTTCGGCCTGTTGGCCCACATGGAAGGTGAAGCCAGCCACAAGCTTGTCCGTCTCGCGATGTCAGCATTGGCTCGCATGCAGCACCGCGGCGGTATCTCCGCCGACGGCAAGACCGGCGATGGTTGCGGTCTGTTGCTGCAAAAACCGGATAGCTTCTTTAGAGCCGTCGCCGAAGAGAAAGGATGGCATCTGGGCCGCAAATACGCGGTCGGCATGCTGTTTCTCAACCCGGACCCCGTATTGGCCCAGCAGACTCGCGACATCATCGACGAGGAGCTGGAAAGAGAGACCTTGAGTCTGGTCGGTTGGCGCAAGGTGCCCATCGATACCAATGTGCTCGGTCCCATCGCCAAAGCCTCCCTGCCCAGTATTGAACAGGTCTTTGTCAATGCGCCGCCAGGCTGGGTCGACAAGGATCTTGAGCGCCGCCTCTATATAGTGCGTCGCCGTATCGAAAAGCGCATCAGCGACGACTACTTCTACGTGGTCAGCCTCTCCAACCTGGTCACCGTCTATAAAGGACTGTGCATGCCGGTGGATTTGCCCCACTTCTATCTGGATCTTGCCGACATTCGCCTGCAATCGGCCATCTGCGTGTTCCACCAGCGTTTCTCCACCAACACCAGCCCGCGCTGGCCGTTGGCGCAGCCGTTCCGTTATCTCGCCCACAATGGCGAGATCAACACCATTGCTGGCAACCGCCAGTGGGCCAAGGCCCGCAGCTACAAGTTCGCGACCCCGCTCATTCCGGATCTGCAAGAGGCGGCGCCCTTCGTCAACACCACGGGCTCCGACTCCTCCAGCCTCGACAACATGCTGGATCTCTTCCTGGCCGGTGGCATGGACTTGTTCCGTGCCATGCGCCTGCTGATCCCGCCTGCATGGCAAAAACATCCGAACATGGATGACGACCTGCGCGCCTTCTACGACTTCAACTCCATGCACATGGAGCCCTGGGATGGTCCGGCCGGCATCGTCATGACCGATGGCCGCTATGCCACCTGCGCACTGGACCGTAACGGCCTGCGTCCGGCCCGCTATGTCATCACCAAGGACAAGTTCATCACGCTCGCGTCTGAGGTCGGTACCTGGGACTACACCCCGGATGAAGTGCTGGAGAAGGGCCGGGTCGGCCCGGGCGAGCTGTTCGTGGTGGATACCAGCAACGGCAAGGTGTGGACCAGCTTCGAGATCGACGACGATCTCAAGAGCCGTCACACCTACAAACAGTGGATGGACTCCCATTGCAAGCGGCTGGTGCCGTTCGAGCAGATGGATGACGCAAGCACGGGAGCCCGCGAGTTCTCGGACGATCAGCTCAAGACCTATCAGAAACTGTTCGGCTACTCCTACGAGGAGCTGGATCAGATCATTCGCGTGCTCGGCGAGAACGGTCAGGAAGCGGTGGGCTCCATGGGAGATGACACCCCGATGGCTGTGCTCTCCTCCAGCCAGCGCACCCTGTATGACTACTTCCGCCAGATGTTCGCCCAGGTGACCAACCCGCCGATCGATCCCCTGCGGGAAAACCACGTCATGTCACTGGCTACCTGTATCGGTCGCGAGCAGAACGTCTTCAACGAGACCTTCGGCCACGCCCACCGGGTACTGTTCCAGTCGCCGATCCTGCTCTACTCCGACTTCCACCAGTTGCTTGCGCTGGAAGGGGAACACTATCGCCATCAGGTGATCAGCCTCAACTTCAGGCCCGAAGAGGGACTGGAAGCAGCCTTGGTGCGCATCTGCGAAGAGGCCCAGACTGCCGCCCGCAACGGTACTGTGCTGCTGATCCTGTCGGATCGGGACGTCAGTGCCGACACACTGCCCATTCCCGCCGCCATGGCGGTAGGCGCGGTGCAGCGCACCCTGGTGGACAACAATCTGCGCTGCGACGCCAATATCCTGGTGGAGACCGCCAGCTGCCGCGACCCGCACCACTTCTCGGTACTGCTGGGCTTTGGCGCCACCGCCATCTACCCCTATCTGGCTTATGAAACCCTCGCCAAACAGGTCGAGGAAGGCGTACTCAAGATGAGCCTGCGCCAGGCCATGCTCAACTACCGCAACGGCATCAACAAGGGCCTCTACAAGGTGATGTCCAAAATGGGCATCAGCACGGTCGCCAGCTATCGCTGCTCCCAGCTGTTTGAAGCTGTGGGCCTCTCCAGTGCCGTGGTCGCCATGTGCTTCCGTGGTGTATCCAGCCGTATCCAGGGCGCCGATTTTACCGATATCCAGCAGGATCAGTTCAATCTGGCCCGCCTGGCCTGGTTGCAACGCAAGGCCCTCACTCAGGGTGGCCTGCTCAAGTTTGTCCACGGCGGCGAGTATCACACTTACAATCCGGATGTGGTGCAGACCCTGCAAACCGCGGTGCGCTCCGGCAACTATGCCGATTACAAGGAGTATGCTCGGCTCGTGAACGAGCGCCCTGTCTCTACCCTGCGCGATCTGCTTGCTCTGAAGAAGGTCGACAATCCGGTAGACATCAGCGTAGTGGAGCCAGCAGCCAAGCTGTTCCCCCGCTTCGACTCCGCTGCAATGTCTATCGGCGCCTTGGGCCCTGAGGCGCACGAAGCGCTGGCAGTGGCCATGAACCGCCTCGGCGGTCAGAGCAACTCCGGTGAAGGCGGTGAAGATCCCAAGCGTTTTGGTACAGAGAAAAATTCCCGTATCAAGCAGGTGGCTTCGGGGCGCTTTGGCGTCACCCCCCACTACCTGATGAACGCGGACGTGGTGCAGATCAAGGTGGCCCAGGGCGCCAAGCCCGGTGAAGGGGGTCAGCTGCCCGGTGACAAGGTTACCGCCCAGATAGCCAAGCTGCGCTATTCCGTGCCTGGCGTGACCCTGATCTCGCCGCCGCCGCACCACGATATCTACTCCATCGAAGACCTGGCCCAGCTCATCTTCGACATCAAGCAGATCAACCCGGACTGTCTGGTGTCGGTCAAGCTGGTCTCCGAGCCCGGTGTCGGCACCATCGCCTGCGGCGTGGCCAAGGCCTATGCCGACTTCATTACCGTCTCCGGCTATGACGGTGGCACAGGCGCAAGCCCGCTGACTTCGGTCAAGTATGCCGGTTCCCCCTGGGAGCTGGGCCTGGCGGAAACCCAGCAGGCGCTGGTTGCCAACGGCCTGCGCCACAAGGTGCGGCTGCAGGTGGATGGCGGTCTCAAAACCGGCCTCGACATCATCAAGGCCGCCATCCTCGGTGCCGAGAGCTTCGGTTTTGGCACTGGCCCCATGGTGGCGCTCGGCTGCAAATACCTGCGCATCTGCCACCTGAACAACTGCGCCACCGGCGTCGCCACCCAGGATGAGAAGCTGCGCCGCGAGCACTTCACCGGCTTGCCGGAGATGGTGATGAACTACTTCAAGTTCATCGCAGAAGAGACACGCGAACTCATGGCTCAGCTGGGGGTCACCCAGCTGACCGATCTCATCGGTCGTACCGATTTGCTGGAAGCCCTGCCAGGCCTCACCGCACGTCAGGCCAAGCTGGATCTCTCCGGTATTCTGGCAAGTCCGGTGGCGCCGGCAGGCTCCAGCCTGTTCAGCCAGCAGCACAACCCCACCTTTGACAAGGGACCGCTCAACTTGCGGATAGTGGACGATCTGCTGGAGGCGGTGGAGCACAAGTCGGGCGGCGAGTTCCGTTACGACATCCGCAACACGGATCGCTCTGTGGGGGCCCGTCTGTCGGGCGAGATCGTCAAGCGTCACGGCAACCAGGGCATGGCGGCCGATCCGGTGAAGGTTCACTTCAACGGCACAGCAGGCCAGAGCTTCGGCGTCTGGAACGCGGGTGGCCTCGAGATGATACTCACGGGTGATGCCAACGACTACGTGGGCAAGGGCATGACTGGCGGCAAACTGGTGGTCAAACCCCACGTCGGCGTGGCATTCAAGTCCCACGAAGCCGCCATCATTGGCAACACCTGCCTCTATGGCGCCACCGGCGGCAAGCTGTTTGCGGCCGGTACGGCGGGCGAGCGCTTCGCGGTGCGCAACTCAGGGGCCCTGGCCGTGGTAGAGGGGATAGGCGACAACGGCTGTGAATACATGACAGGCGGTATCGTAACCATCCTCGGCACCACTGGCGTCAACTTCGCGGCAGGCATGACAGGTGGTTTTGCCTACGTGCTGGATGAGTGCGGCAACTTTGCCAAACGCACCAACCCCGAGCTGGTCGAACTGCTGGACGTGGCGACACTCGCCATCCATCAGGAACACCTGCGCGGCATCATAACGGCGCACCTCAATGAGACTGGCAGCTCGCGCGCCGAGGAGATCCTGGCCAACTTCGACTCCTATGTGCCCAAGTTCAGGCTGATCAAGCCCAAGTCCAGCGACGTCAAGTCCCTGCTTGGCCACACCAGCCGTTCCAGTGCAGAACTCAGAATCCAGGCGCAATAAGGAGGGAACCCTATGAGCCAGAACGTATTCCAGTTTATCGATGTCCAGCGGGTCGACCCGCCCAAGAAGCCGCTCAAGATCCGCAAGATCCAGTTTGTGGAGATCTACGAGCCCTTTAACCAGGCCCAGGTCGGTATGCAGGCGGATCGCTGCCTCGACTGCGGCAACCCCTATTGCGAGTGGAAATGCCCGGTCCACAACTACATTCCCAACTGGCTGAAACTGGCCAATGAGGGGCGCATCCTGGAGGCGGTGGAGCTTTCCCACCAGACCAACAGCCTGCCGGAAGTGTGTGGCCGCGTCTGCCCGCAAGACAGGCTGTGTGAGGGTGCCTGTACCCTGAACGATCGCTTCGGCGCCGTGACCATAGGCAATATCGAGAAATACATCACCGACAAGGCATTCGAGATGGGCTGGCGCCCGGATCTCTCCAACGTGGTGAAAACTGACAAGCGGGTCGCCATCATAGGTGCAGGCCCGGCCGGGCTCGCCTGTGCCGATGTGCTGGCACGGGGTGGTGTCAGCGCCGTGGTGTTTGACAAGTATCCGGAAATTGGCGGCCTGCTCACCTTCGGCATTCCCTCCTTCAAGCTGGAAAAAGAGGTGATGCAGCGCAGACGCGAGATCTTCGAGGATATGGGCATCGAGTTCCGCCTCGAGACCGAGGTGGGCAAAGATGTCACCTTCGCCGACCTGCTGGGCGAGTTCGACGCCGTCTTCCTCGGGGTCGGCACCTACAAGTACATGAAGGGTGGCTTCGAGAATGAGACGGCCCCCGGTGTGTACGATGCCCTGCCCTATCTCATCTCCAACGCCAACCGGCTGCTGGGCTTTGAGAAGGCGCAGGCCGATTACATCAACTTCGCCGGCAAGCAAGTCGTGGTGCTCGGTGGTGGCGATACCGCCATGGACTGCGTGCGTACCGCCATCCGTCAAGGTGCCGCCAAAGTCATTTGCGCCTATCGCCGCGATGCCGAGAACATGCCGGGCTCCAAGCGGGAAGTGAAAAATGCCCGGGAGGAAGGGGTGGAATTCATGTTCAACCTGCAGCCCATCGGCGTCGAGCTGGATGCTGATGGCCAGACCTGTGGCATCAAGATGGTGAGCACTGAACTCGGTGCGCCCGATGCCAATGGCCGTCGCAATGCGGTAGTGATAGAGGGTTCAGAGCAGGTGCTGGCTGCCGATGCGGTGGTGATGGCGTTTGGCTTCCAGCCCAACCCCCAGCCCTGGATGCAGGAGTTTGGCATAGCGCTCGACAACCGGGATCGCATCCAGGCCAGCGAGCAGGCTGACTACCCCTTCCAGACCAGCAACCCCAAGGTATTCGCCGGTGGCGATGCAGTGCGCGGTTCCGACCTGGTGGTGACCGCAATCTACGAAGGTCGCAAGGCTGCCGAAGGGATCATGGACTATCTGGCCGTCTGATCCGCCGTCCGTCATCGCCTTTGTGCCAACAAACAGCCCCGCATCTGCGGGGCTGTTTTTTAGGTGACATACGCGCGCCAGCTGACGGATGCATCAGGCCGGTTGCGGCTCCCGGGGAATGGGGGTCACCCAGGGGCGACGCCAGCGGGGTGCCTCGTAGAGATCAGGCCAGAACTCGGTCTGACGCGAGATGACATTGCCGCGCACTGTGTGAAAGGTAATGGCGCGAGCCTGCACCTCACCATCGGTGATCAACACCTCGGTCACGACTTCACCGCCCTGCTCCAGTAGCCTGACCACGTCAAAACTCCAGGGGCCTGCCGCCGGATAGCGGCGGTTGATCTCGACAAAGTTGCAGCGCCCCTCGATGCGCTCCCCCGACTGCGGCCAGTCGCAGATAAAATCATCGCCGAGCCAGCGGGCCGCCCTCGAAAAATCATTGCTTTGCATGGCCTGCCAATAGGCCTCTACCACTGCTTTTGGTTCCATGGTTATTAACTCCATGCTCACTCTCCCGACAAACTCACCACCAGCCACTCCCCCTTGCACCCCGCCAACAACTCGCCGGTATCGCGGGTGATATTGAGCATCTTGCTGCCACGGGTCGGCTGCGCATCATCGTTGCGCTCGCCAAACTGTTCCAACTCCCGTTTAAGCTGTTGCAATGCCATGTCTCCTCCTTGCTCATTACTCAGGTCGCCCAGTGCATGGCATGCCAGGTCGACTCTCATGTTTATTGTTCTTCTGATCCCGGATCGGATGGCGGCACATCCCCCAGCAGATAACGGGGGCCGGCGCCCTGTCCGGCCACCTGATCATCCGGGTTGTAAAGGGCGCAGTGCTCAAGGGACAGGCAACCACAACCAATACAGGAGGTGAGCTTGCCTTTGAGCTGCACCAAAGCCTCGATGCGCTGATCAAGCAGGCCCTGCCACTGGCTGGCTATCTGCTCCCAATCGCTGCGATCCGGCGTGCGGCCATCTGGCAAGCCGGCGAGGGCATCGGCAATCTCGCCAAGGCTCAACCCCATCCCCTGCGCCACCCGGATGAAAGCTATCCGGCGCAGCGCATCCTGCGGATAGAGGCGCTGGCTGCCATCGCTGCGCACGCTGCTGATCAATCCCTTCTGCTCGTAAAAACGCAAGGCACTGGCATTGACCCCGGCGCGCTTCGCTATCTGACCTATGGCTAACCACTTGCGATCCGTTTTCACCCTTGACCTCAAGTTAGCTTTAACTTGCACAATCCTGTCTCCCCTCGCAAAAGGAGTCAAATGATTATGCACCATCTTCACCACTTGCTTGATGCCAACCGGGCTTTTGCCCTCAACGGCAAAGGCACCACCAACCACTGCCCCATGGCGCTGCACGCCCTGCATGAGATGGGTGCAAGCCCCCGCCAGTTGCAGCATTTCTTCGATCATTGGCAGACAACCCATGCGCTGCCGAGCGGGGAAACAAGTCAGGATGAGGATGAAATCCGTTTCGTACGACTGCGTCAGCAGTTGGCAGACCGGATTGCCGCCGAGGGCTGGTTGCCTATCTTCGAGACCTTGCTGGCCCGGCGCTTCTCACCGGCGGGAGGCGCCTTCCATCCTCTTATTCGCTTCGCCTGTGCCCTGGAAAATGGTCATGTGGGAGAGCAGGCTGCGGCACTGGCCGCCTGGCAGTGCAGTCCCCTGATACTGCCGGTCGGGGAAGGCGCACCGGCCCGGGATGTCGCCAGCCTGCTGGCCGGGCTCTCCGAACAGTGGGAGGGTGCGAGCTGGCAGGGCGAGTGGATCACGGGTCGATTGCAGCAGGTGGCAGAGGCGCCGCGCTGGCCGGGCGCGCTGCCGCAAACGCTCGCCGAGTCATCGTCTGTTTTGACACAACTGGCCGAGGTGGCCCTGCCGCTCTATTGGCAAACCAGCAATTTCACCGTGCTGCACATGGTGACCGGCAGCCGGGCCGCAGCCATTGTCGCAACGCAGTTGCCCAGCGAGTGGCAAGGGCAGTGGCAGACCTTGATGTGGCAGGCGGTGGCGGCGGCTTATATCACGGTCGGGGCTCCGCACCTGCGTCCCCAGACATGGCCCGCCTGCAACGGATTATCCTGGCAGCAAGTGTTGGAGCGGGCGCTCGCCAGTCTGGACGATCATGTGATCAAGCTGGTGCACTGCTGCTGGCGGGAACAGGCAAGCAGACCCGGCGATGCATCCCGCTATCTGGCAGTCGCGGCCCGCGCTGTGGGGCTGCTGAACGCAGCAAACGGGCGTGACGCCGCTTAGGGTGCCGCCAACCGGGTAAAACTGATGGCGGGGCAGCTGGGGGCGACCCCCTGGGTCAGGGTCAAGGGCTGGGCGCGATAGCTGAGGTGATAGAGGCCTGGCCGGGACAAATCATAGACCTGGGTCAGATCTGCATCCGCCTGGCTCTGCTGACCCGCCCCCAGAATGAAGAAGTCATCGGCACCGGGTTCGCCACGCTTGGCGAGCGGTCCTTTGTAAACCAGCGGCTGATTGTCGAGGGTGAGATCGATGGCATCGGCGAACCAGCCTTCGAACGGGGTGAACCAGCTCAACACCTCGAGCGGCCCCTCCCCCTTGTTGGTCAAGGTCATCACCAGGGGCAAGGGCTCGTTCACCCGGCTGTGTGCCTTGACCGACAGTTCACACTGCAGGGGAGCGAGCGCGAGGGTGGTGAGCAAGAGTGTCATCATGGAGCCTCCTTCAGCATCAAAAAGGGGCCTTGCGGCCCCTGTCAGCGGATCAGTTTTCGCTCGGGGTATTCTCGGCGAAGTATTCATGATTGTCGGCGTTGTTGAGCGCCTTGACCGGATCCGTCTTCGCCAGATTGCGGGCATTGGCCTGACCGTAACCCAGATCGTCGGTGCCTGCCACCACGTTGAAGTGACTCAGCTCATGGACTATGGTGCCGGCACGGGAATCGGTCCCGGTGACGGGCGCCGTCCAGAAGCTCTTGCACAGATAGACTTTGTAGGGTTGATCCGGATAGACATAGGCGAAGTAGCTCTGCTTGCAGCTGCAGTCAAAGGTGAGCGGCTTGTTGTCAATGGCATCCTTGATCTTGCTGAAGTTCGTCTCGGCCTGATCCCAACGGGCACTGCTATAGGCCCCGAACCAGCTGCGATAGCGCTGGCCATCGGGCTTGTCGACCGCCAGATAGCTGCTGGCGTTGTTGCTGATGCCACTGGCGGCATCCAGCGCCGTCAACAGATCGCTCTTCTGGGTGTTGGTGCAGCGTCCGCTGAAACTGACAGAACCGGCAACAGCCTGGGGCTCGGCGGCGGCCACCTTGGCCTGGACCCGCTCATCGTTCACTCCCTCCACCCACAGGGTGATGGCGTTGGACTCGCTCGCCTGGGCCTGTTTGGCCTTGGCGGCCTTCGCCTCCTGCGGTACGGTCGGCAGCTGATAGCGGATGCTGTACTGACCCTGAGCACTCATGTCATAGAGACCCGACACTTCCGCCTGCACCGTCAGACTCTGGCCAGCCTTGAGCAGCTGAAAATCCTTGTCGGTTGGCGCCGCACGTTTGATCAGCGCCCCCTCATAGCTGACCGGTTGACCATCCCGCTCCACCAGAAACAGGGGGGCATCGTCGCTGCCCGGCAGTTGCCACTTGAGCAGACGGATGGGCTTGTCAGCCGTGTTGGTCAATGTCAGGTTGACGCGCACGTCGTCTGTGCTGCCATCCACCAGGGTGAGTTGGGCATCGAGCCCGGCAGCGCAGAGCGGAGAAGCCAGCACACCGGCCAGCAGCAAGGCTATTGGAGTCACTTTCATCATGTTTCCTCATTCATTGAGTGTCGCCATCAGGCGGTTTGCTTCCTTAAGGCCCTCTTTGGGGCCCACTCACCCTAGAGCAGAAATTTTCCACCACCATCCCACCATATGGGTGACGCCCCCCATCAGAGGGGGGGGGCAAGATGAAGACGCACAACCATGCGACACATTTCGAACGACAAAACGGGAATCCGCTGGCCGTATCACGCAGCCCCTTTGGTTCTTGTAAAAGGTTCTTGTAAAAGGTTCCTGTAAAAGGTGCTTGTAAAAAGGTTCCTGTAAAAATTTTGCTTGCTCTCGCCTCACCAGGCCAAGCCCGCCAGCACCATCACTGGCGCATAAAAAACCCCGGCGCCAGGCCGGGGTTTGGGAACAACATTTGGGAACAACAGGGGAAGAGGCTCGCCGTCAGGCTTTCGCCTCGGCCAGCAGCGCCAGCGCGGGCTGCAAGTTGGCGGGCACCAGACGGTACGCCTTGTGATGCTTGACCAGAGTGACCTTCTTGTTGCCCTGGCTCAGCAGCAGACCATGGTGAAAGGCCGCTTGCGCCAGCCTGGCTTCATCACCACGCACGTACAGGGTCAAGGGTTTGATCAGCTCACCCTGCACTATGTGCTCGCCATATTCGCAACTGGAGATCACCAGACTGGATTGGCCCTGTCCCTGCAAGCGCAGCTTGGCGTTCACCTCGCTGTCGGTAAACACCAACCAACCCGCAGCTTCCAGCTCGGCCAGCAGGGCGGCAAGCCTGGTGCCGAGCTGTTGTGAGTCCGCTTGCACCCGGGCGTACTGGAAGGCGATGCGCTCCAGCAGGCCCTTGAGATCGGCACCGGCCCCCAGAGTACGGCCCTGCTGGATCCAGCCTTTCAGATCCTCCATCACCAGACGGGAGAAACGCTTCTCCTTGAGGGAGTCCGCCATCCAGGTGCAGAGAAAATGGCTCTCCTGGGCGGGGGTGCGCTTGCCCACCTTCTGCTCGGCGGTGCGCGCCAGCTCGGCAAGGCTCTGGGTGGCCATGTCGAGCAGGGCCTGATTGTAGTTGGGAGGTGTCATCACGAGTCCTCAGAGAGACGGGCACAGGCCAGGGGCCGGGTCATCAACAGCATAAAGGCGCCAGTGGCGCCTTTATATACAAAATCACCCCTCCGGGCCTGCCCTGACAAGGGGAAGGCCGGGACGGGGTTGGGCGCGCTTATTTCGGCTGGCGCGGCTTCTTCATTGCCGCCAGACGCTTGAGGCGCTGACCCTGCAACTTGGCTTCGGCCATGGCCTGGGCGGCGGCGTTGTCTTCACGCTGGGGACGCTTGCCGAAGCGACGACGCTCCTGCAACTGCTTGATCAGCTCGTCACGGTTGCCCACTTCGTAGCCCTTCGCCATGACACGGCGGATCTTCTGGCCGATCAGCGCCTCGATCTCGAGCAGGGTGCGCTCTTCTTCGCGGCTGACGAAGGAGATGGCCATGCCGCTCTTGCCGGCACGGCCGGTACGACCGATGCGGTGCACGTAATCTTCGGCCAGGAACGGCAGATCGTAGTTGACCACGTACTGCAGATCCGGGATATCCAGACCACGGGCGGCCACTTCGGTGGCGACCAGTACCCGCAGCTTGCCTTCGGTGAATTCGCGCAGGGCGCGGCGGCGGCTGCCCTGGGCCTTGTCACCATGTACAACGGCAGACTTGATGCCATCCAGGTTCAGCTCGGCCACCAGCTCGTCACAGCTTTCGCGGGTACTGGCAAACACCAGCACCTGCGGCCAGTTCTGCTTGCCGATGAGCTCGGAGAGCAGCTCGCGCTTGCGCTTCTGCTCCACCGGATAGACGGTGTGAGTAACGGTATCGGCGGTGGAGTTCTGCTTGTTGACGCTGATGATCTGCGGCTTGTCCAGCATGACGTTGGCCAGCTTCTTCACCCCGTCGGAGAAAGTGGCGGAGAACAGCAGGTTCTGGCGCTCCTTGTTGACCGCTTGCAGGATCTGCTGCACATCGGCGCTAAAGCCCATGTCGAGGATGCGATCCGCTTCGTCCAGCACCAGACACTCGACGCCGGACAGGCTGAGGTTGCAGGCGGTCAGGTGCTCCAGCAGACGACCCGGGGTCGCCACTATGATGTGAGCACCCGCTTTCAGCTTCTTGGCCTGCACATCCTGCTTGCCGCCGCCAACGAGCGTCAGTACGGTGACATCCAGGTACTTGGCAAAATCATTGATGTTGCTCGCCACCTGGGCCGCCAGCTCGCGAGTCGGGGTCAGGATCAACACGCGGGCATTGGACGGCTGCAGCTCGGCCGGCTTGTCCACCAGGCGCTGCAATATCGGCAGGGCGAAGGCGGCAGTCTTGCCGGTCCCCGTCTGGGCGCTGGCCAGCACATCGAGACCGCGACGGATAGTCGGGATCGCCTGGCGCTGCACAGGGGTCATCTCCTGATAACCGCAATCTGAGACAGCACGCAAAATCTCGGGGGCAAAATCGAACGATTCAAATCTCATAATGGGTTCCTGTGTTCCAGCTGGACTGTGTTTGGCTTGCGGCTCGGCGTAGGCGAGGCGGAGGTTGATACCACCGGTGGCTGCGTCCGACATCAAGTCAGAAAATGAGCCGGAAAATGGCGGGCGCGAAGTGTAACAGATAGGCATCACAAATTCTGCCTCAAATGGCCTGAGTTTTTATCCTGTCACGAGAAAGGTGCCGACAAAGAGAGCCGCATCACTGGCATCGGCCAGTGCAGCCCTGCCCCCATCGGCACCAGAATGTCAGGAAACGTTAGACCCTGTTGGCAGCATTTGCCTGAAAATCACGCTGAAACAGACACATGCGAATGGCGGTGCGATATTTGCCATCGATGAAGAACTCCTCTTTCAGCTCCCCCTCCGGCGCGAACCCCAGCGACTGATAAACGTGTCGCGCCTTGGCATTGTCACTGTCAACGATGAGATACAACTTGTGCAGATTCAGCACGTTGAAGGCATACTTCATCGCCTTCAGGGTCGCTGTCTTGGCATAGCCCAGCCCCTGATAGGCGGGGGCTATGATGATCTGAAACTCGGCGCGGCGGTGGATGCTGCGAATATCCACCAGCTCCACCAGGCCAACATTGGTGCCCTCCACCTCCAGGATGAAACGGCGTTCTTGCTGATCGTGGATGTGCTTGTCATAGAGCTGGGCCAGCTCCATGTAAGCCTCGTAAGGCTCCTCGAACCAGTAACGCATTATGCTGGCGTTGTTGTTGAGCTGATGTACGAATTTCAAATCCTCCCGCTCGAGGGGACGAAGGCTCAGGGTGTCACGACATGGCATAAAGTACCTGCTTGATGGTTGATGGGCGGCATTGGCGGCCCGCCTGGGCCTAGCCAATGCCATTGGTAAATCAATGGAGAACCCGGGGCCCTGCGCTCCCCCGGATATCACTCAGCGAATGCGATTGGTCGGGCGCTTGAACAGCCGGATGGCGATGGCCGCCATGGCGATAACGAACAGACCGAGGGAGGTCACCAGCAGGCACTTGGTCATCAATTCGTGATACTGGACGAACGCCGGCGCCGCCATCACGAACTTGCCCACCAGACTCAGCAGCAGGGCCCAGAGGAAGGCACTGGCAAAACTGGCCATCACCACCTGGGGCAGATGCAGGCGGGAGACCCCCATCAGCATGGGCGTCAGCACCCTGACGAAGGGCACGAAGCGAGAGGAAAACAGAGCCCAGAAACCGTAGTTGTGCAGCAGACGCGAGGCCCGTGGCAGGCTGCCGTCCGGGATCATCCGCTCCACATGGCCCATAAAGGAGGTGCCGTGCAGCGCATGGCCCTGCAGATAGGCGATCAGGCTGCCGATCCCGGCGGCGAGCGGCATGTAGACAAGGGTCACTTCGGGGCCGAGCACCCCCATCCCCACCAGGCCACCGGCCAGCAGCACCAGACTGTCACCGGGCAGGGGTAAAAACACGAAGCTCGACTCGAGAAAGAGGATCACCACCAGACAGGTGACGAGCAGGCCCGCCGCCTGCATCTGGATCAATTGGTCAAAGTCCTGTTGCCATATGGCAAGCAGCATATCCTGCATCTGGTGACTCCCATCAACGTCAGTGAGCATCCATCCCGGGGGGACCCGATGGCCCCCGCTGCGGCTGACACTCCCTGTCGCCATCCCCTTTCCCTCCTTGAAGGGGCTCTTGTTATACACCCGCGCAAGTGAACAAAAAATTAATGTCTGGCACAAAGTCAGCAATCAATACAAAAAGCGAATGGCAGGACAAGGGTTGGACGAGCACTCCGGCTCGGCGATATATAAGCTTCAACCGGCTCACCCTTGGGCTGCCAAGATGATAAAAAGTCGCTACAGTCAAACGGCGCATCATCACAACCGGCTTCGGGGGAACAAGGCATGCCCACACACACTACCCTTCGCACTACCCTGCCCCTGCTGATCACCCCCTTGCTCAGCCATGGCGCCATGGCAGAAGAGTCGTCACTAATACAAAAACGTGCCAACGCAGTGGTGTCGCTGATGACCTTCACTGTGGTGCCCGACATCACAGCCAGCAACCTCGACATCGGCAGCAACACCAGCACAACGGCGTCGTCGGCGCTCAACATGACCCAGATGGGGGGCGGCGCCACCATGAGCGAGAGTGTGCCCATCTATCTGGAAGGGACCCTGGGTTTTAGCCGCTACGATCCCAAGTTCGTGGTGAGCAACGGCAGCGAGAGTCGCACTATCCCCACCCGATGGAACAGTCTCACCGCCACGGGTGGCATCGGCTGGGATCTTCATCTGCATCAGGATCGTCACGGCGGCAACTGGTTATTGCGCCCCATCGGCAACGTCACGCTGGGTACTGTGGCAAGCGATCTGCGCATCGGCAACTGGCTGCTGGGCCAATACACAGGCAGGAACCTCGACTTTCTCGATGGCGGCAGGCTCGATGTCTACGGCCTGGGTGGCGCCCTGATGCTCGACTATGAACTCTTCTCTGCACAGCAGGATATCGACGTTGAGCTGCGCTACTCCTACCAGCATCTGCAAAGTTTTGGCGGCACCTCGGCCAGCGTAACCGGTCAGGCCAATGCGGAGAACCTCGGCCTCTACCTGCGCCGCCGCGCCCCCATCGGCAATCTCACACTGCTGGACAAGCCGCTGCGCTACGTGATGGAAGGGGCTCGCACCGAATATCTTGGCGAGCAAAGGGGCCTGCTCGGTTTCAACTCCCTCAACTCGCTGGGGCTCGGGATAGAACTCGACAGCAGCAAGTACGACATCATAGTGACCCGCACCCGGCTGGTAGCCCGCTATATGTTCAGCCACAACACCAGCGGCTACGGCGTCGGGCTGGCGATGAGTTTCTGAGATCGCCACACGAAAGAGCAACCCACCCTCTTTTGTTGGATCCTGCGTGCCTTCTCCTCGCATAAGGCCTCAAGCAACGACGCCTGACCTTCAGCCACCGCCCTCTAGCTGCCAGCAGCGCCACCGGTTATAAATCACTGATGAGTCACACAGTCAGTGGGATTTGTCACACATTCGTCCTGATTAAATCGCTACAGTAGCTCTTTTCGACGCCCAACCATGGGGATAACGCCAGCCAGGTGTCCAATCCGGTTGCCCGACTGACCGGTTAATGGCAACAGGTTGGGGGCTGAATGCTTGAGCCACCTTTGGTGAGCACCCCTGACCAATATTCCTGTCACCAAGGAGTGGTGATGGGGTCAAGGAGAGATGAAATGGATTTCACCCCCCTTATTGCCGCCCTGCTGGCTCAACTCTGGTATGTGATCCCATTGTTGCTGCTGATGACCATAGTCAAAACCCCCTGGTTCAAGGGCATGGTCGGAGAGTGGCTGATCACCCTCAGCATCCGGCTCTTTCTCGACAAGCGGGAATATCATCTGCTGAACAATGTCACGCTGCCGCTCGAGCAGGGCACAACCCAGATCGATCACGTGATCGTCTCCCGTTTCGGGGTGTTTGTTATCGAGACCAAAAACATGAAAGGGTGGATCTTCGGTGATCCCAAACACAAGCGCTGGACCCAGCAGCTATACCGACGCAGGCACGGCTTCCAGAATCCTCTTCATCAAAACTATCTGCATGTGATGACGCTCAAAACCCTGCTGGGGCTGGCGGATCACCAACTGCACTCTATCGTCTATTTTATTGGCGACTGCACCTTCAAGACCCCCATGCCGGACAACGTCATGCGCCGAGGGCTGGTCAGCCATATCAAAAGGCAGACCACTCCCGTACTGACCCCTGCCGAAGTCATTCAAGTTGTCGAGACAATCCAGCAAGGACGACTGGCCGCCAACTGGCAAACCCATAAACAGCATGTGGCCCTGCTAAAGACGCGCCATGCCAGCCCACCCGCCAACAATGCTTCCACCCGCACGCCTATCAGGCAACCAGTAGTAGACAAGCCGTTACAGAGCGTATTGCCACCGGACAAACCGTCTCCGCTCTGCCCTAGATGTGGCAGCACCATGGTATTGCGCACCGCGACTCGGGGTGAGAACAAGGGCAATCAGTTTTGGGGATGCAGCGGGTTTCCGAAATGTAGAGGCATAGCCAGTTTCAGATAGGAAAATTTTTCTAAATTACTTAGATTATTCTTGAGCAGGGCCACTTATGAAATTGAACACCATTGCATATCTAATCAAAGATGGGGTTGAAGCAGGAAATGCGGTCGATCCCAAAAAAATCCCCAAAGGCATAAATTTCACTCTTGCTGAGAGAGACTGCATTCTTTATCTAAGTGAATCATTTAATAAACCTAAATGGGCTGAGTTATTCAACCCAATTGAAGGGATTGACTATTTTAATTTCAACACGAAGTCGTTAAAAGGCCTTCTGATTGTCCCGGCCGAACAAAGGCATCTGACATTTACTTTTGGATATGGAAAATCGATGCTTTACTCGCATATGATAGAGAGAGGCTTTGGTCTACGTGTGGCACTCAATCTAGGGGATGCTGAAAAAATAAAGTCTATAGACAAATCCACTCTTGATCGTGTCTCGTTAAAAACAAAGTCCCAAACATCAAAAAGTACCAATGTGAATGATTTCGACTTTGAATTTGATCAAGAAATATTAAAGTCTATATGTGCATCTATAGAAAGTGACTGCGATATGAATGAAGTAGTTTCTGGGAGTGATGCCGTTTCTTTATACACTGAAGTAGAATTATCTACCCTTCCTGATATCGCAGATAGATTGATTTCTGCATATAAAGAACAAACTTACAAAGAGAAATATCCATGGGTTGATTTTATTCAGCCTATATCAGATCCAACTCTAATAAACATACTAAATGACAACATATTATCATCAATAAATGACGACCTGCTCGAGAACATTTGGATATCACCACCTGAAGTCATCGATTATAGTGACCTATCTGGATTCGTCTATCGTTCATCAAAGGCTTACTCACCCTGTTTTCATCATGAATTAAATTTAAATATATTAATTAAAGAAGCCCATATGCGGAAACCAATATCAGTGGAATCCCTCAAACGTAAAAAAATAAAAAGATTTAATGCTTCTGAACAAGAGGTGGGTTCATGGTCGGTTTATCATTGTTTGAATGCAGAAGTGTTATTAGGTGATGAAACATACATTCTAAATGATGAGTATTGGTATAGAGTTAACAACGAGTTTTCAAAATCAATAAATAGCTTTTTTAAGAACATGGATAGATCCGACATTGACTTCCCTGACTTTAATGGAATGAATGAGGCAGAATATCTAATGACTGTAGCGGATGGAGAAAATTTTGCGCTTCTGGACCGGAAATTGATTCGACCTATAAACACAGGGAATAGAATTGAGTTTTGTGATCTACTATCACAGTGTAACGCATTTATTCATGTGAAAAAATATTCATCATCATCTGTTTTGAGCCATTTATTTGCGCAAGCATCAGTTGCAATTGACTGTTTAATGAATGACCCATCAGTTCAACCTCAAGTGAATAAATACTTAGAAGATACCTATCTCAGCCTCAGATTTAACATTGAGGATTCACCTAGAAAATACAGAATAATATTAGCAATAATGCAGGGCACTTCTGGAGAACTACATTTACCTTTTTTTTCAAAAGTCAATTTACGTCATCATGCAAGAAGACTAACTAACATGGGGTTTAAAGTTGAATTGGCAAAAATCCATTCAAGTAGAGGTAATTGTAAGGCACCAATCTAAAGTATTGAGTAATCCTAGTTTTAAGAAAAAATAATCAAGGCGGCCACTGGCCGCCTTTGTTATTGCGATTACAAGGATCCCAGCCGTTTCACGCACGCTTGCTCCCTGTCATCCACTCGCTTGGCAAACCAGGCGGTGGTGAGGTTGCGGGTGATCTTGGGGCTCTTGAGTTGAATGCCGGGCAGGATAGCGCGGGGTTGCCGCTTGCCAGCCTGCTTGTCGGCCAGGGTAAAGACCCTGTGGTAGAGGTCGGTCTGGGCAAATTCGGCGGTATCCCCTTTGCGCAGGCTCTGGTGGATCGCCTGCTTGCTCATATTGACCCGACTGGCGAGGGTATAGACAGCCTGCTCAGTCTTGCCCGGCAAGTCTGAGTCATAGCGGACAAGATCCCCATCCAGCGCCAGGGTTTTGCCGCTCAGTCGGCTGACGGCAGCCTGGAAGGCGGCGTTGCGGCTGGCGTACCAGCCCGCATTGAAGTCGGCGAAGCGATAGAGGGTATCCGGGTAGTCGGCGGGATAGCCAAACAGGTGCTTGGTGCCGAACCAGATACCGCCACGACGGCTGAACACCTCATGGCGAATGGAATCCTTGACGGGATAGGGGTAGCCACGGGCATTTGCCTCGGCAAAGGCGATGCTCACCTGCATGGGGCCGCCGGTATGCACCGGGTTCATGTTGCCAAACAGCGTCTTGCCCATGGGCACCATGCTGATCATGTCCTCGAAGATCTCGCTCATCTCCCGCTCGGTGCGAAGCTTGTCGATGCGCTCGGCATAGCTCTTGCCGGTGGGGGACTTGATGCCAAGGGCCGTGCGCACCACGAATTCCGGGATCAACAGCTTGGCGGCGCGGGCATTTATCTCCTTCCAGGCAATCTTGCCAAGGCCCGGCACCACGGGGTCAGCCTGATAGGTGGCCTCCTGCTCGGCCACCGCCAGCACAGTGCAGACATTGTGATCGCTTACCGTCACTCCCTGCGTCGAGAGCGCCGTCACCACATCATTGGCCCAGCCCTGCTTGTCTGGCACCTGACGCGGCAAGAACCGCACTATGCGGCTCTTCATGTCTGCCGGTTTGCGTGGCTGCATGGCGATAGGTTGTTTGGCCTGCTGGGCGCTCATGGCGACATCTTGCTTGGGCGCCGTCGGGTCGCTGGCACACCCGGCAAGCAACAGGATTGCAAAGAGAGGCAGGATGGCGAGCCGAGTGGGAACAAGGGGTGAGGAAAATATCATCAAGGCTTCCGATGCAGGGGCAAGGCGCTAGGCGCCCGGCACACGAGAGTCACGCGAACGGAGCGGCTCCGAACGCAAACAGGCGCTCATTGTAGAGGATTGACAGGCGGATCTGAAGGCGCAGATGCCTTGACGCAGCACCCGCTGGCGCAATCGAGCAGCCCCGTCGGATGGGCGGGGCTGCTGCAAGCGGATGGGCTCTTTGGCGACATGCACTCAAGCCGTTTGGCGCAGGGCCTCAATTTGCGCCGCACCATTGATCACCGCCTGCAAGGAGGCATTGACCACGTCGCGGCCGATGGCGACCCCGCACATGCGCTGGCCATCGACGCTGAGCAGCACATAGGCGGCGGCGCGAGATTCTGTGCCGGCGGTGAGGGCATGTTCCGAATAATCGAGCACGTCGATGTGCATCCCAGTCTGGCGCTCCCAGCCGTTGACGAGCGCCGTGATGGCCCCCTCCCCTTCGCCGCTCAGGTGCAAGGTGCCGTTCGGGGTCTGCAACTCGAGGCGCAGACTCTCCTGACTGTCGTGACCAAGCTGGAAGCGACCAATGCGATAGCCGTGTACTGGCTCGAGGTAATGCTGCTCAAACAGGGCACGGATCTGTTCCGGGCTGATTTCGCTGCTGCTTGCCTCGGCCTGTGCCTGGACCCGACGGCTGAAGTCGATTTGCAGCCAGCGCGGCAGTTGCAGGCCAAGGTCGCGCTCCAGCAGATAGGTGACACCGCCCTTGCCGGACTGGCTGTTGATGCGGATCACCGCCTCGTAGCTGCGGCCAAGGTCTGCGGGATCGATGGGCAGATAGGCCACGTCCCAGTAGGCATCGGGTTTCTCGGCCGCCAGAGATTTGCGAATCGCATCCTGGTGACTGCCGGAAAACGCCGTGTAGACCAGCTCGCCCGCGTAGGGGTGGCGCGGGTGCAGGGCTATCTGGGTGCAGGCGCCCACAGTGGCGACTATGGCGTCCATGTCTGAGAGATCCAGCTCGGGATCAATCCCCTGGCTGTAGAGGTTCATGGCCATGGTGACTATGTCCATGTTGCCGGTGCGCTCGCCGTTGCCAAGCAGGGTTCCCTCGATGCGATCGGCCCCCGCCAGCACAGCCAGCTCGGCGGCGGCCACCCCGCAGCCCCTGTCATTGTGGGTATGGATGGAGATGCTCACCTCGGGGCGCGCCTTGAGGTGGCGGCAGAACCACTCCACTTGATCCGCGAACACATTGGGAGTGCTCACCTCGACCGTGGCAGGGAGGTTGAGAATCATGGGGCGGCCAGCAGGGCGCCACTCGTCGATGACGGCGTCGCACACCTCTACCGCGAACTCCACCTCTGTGCTGCTGAAGCTCTCCGGCGAATACTGGAAGCTCCACTCTGTGCCAGGGTTGCGCGCCGCATGGTCGCGCACCCAGCGCGCACCCTGCACGGCGATGGCCTTGACCCCCTCGCGCCCTGTGTTGAACACATAGTTGCGCTGGGTCGGGTTGACCGAGTTGTAGACGTGGACGATGGCGCGTTTAGCCCCCTTGAGCGATTCAAAGGTGCGGGCGATGAGATCTTCGCGGGCCTGCACCAGCACCTGAATGGTGACGTCATCGGGAATGAGATTGCGATCGATCAGCTCACGCACGAAGTCGAAATCAGGCTGGGAGGCAGCCGGGAAGCCTACCTCGATATGCTTGAAGCCGACATGGATCATCAACGCCCACATTTGCAGCTTCTGGGCCACCGTCATGGGTTCGACCAGCGCCTGGTTGCCGTCGCGCAAATCCACGGCGCACCAGAGCGGCGCCCGTGTCATCACCTGGTTGGGCCATTGACGGTCCGCCAGTGCAATAACGGGGGCGGGGCGGTATTTGCGATGATCGAAGCTCATATTCAGATTCCCTTGGCTGATGTCCTTGAGGCGCGGCGCCGTTGCGGGCAATGAAGGTGAGCAACGACGCGACTGGGCAGGCAAGCAAACGGGGTAAGGAGGGGGAAGCTGGCTTGCGCGGTAACGCTGGCCCTGACGGTTGCGCAGGTGGTAACCCCACAACCGGTTTCCTGTGGCCCCTCTGGGTAAAAGGGGACGGCCTCGGCTACCGGATAAGCAACTGGCCCTGATCCTCGCACCCCGCTGTTGCAGGCGCAGACGACCTTATGTGATGAGAAACCAGTATATAGAGGAGAGTCGGGTGAGTGATTGCAAAGATTGCGGTATAAATCGAAAATTGCGCAATCATTGTCACATTTAGTTCACTTTAAGGGATTATCTATCCCTGTCGATGTGAAATCAGGCCAATACTGTTTACGCAGTGCTGGCGCCGCAAAACAAAAACCCCGCCATTGCTGGCGGGGTTTTTCAGGGTTCGCAAGTGTTGTGCAAAGAAGGAGAGAAAGACTCCCCTGCCCTTGTTACGCAATGCTTAGCGGTTTTTCACCTTCTGATGCAGCTCCTGCACCGAGTTCACGTTGGCGGTGGCATCCATGCTGATGGCCATGCAGGTGGCAAACGCCTCATTCATGGTGGTGGTATAAGCCACTTTGTGCTGCAAGGCGGCGCGGCGCAACTGCTTGGAGTCCTGAATCGCCACTCGCCCTTCGGCTGTGTTGACGATATAGGTGTACTCGCCATTCTTGATGCGGTCGAGAATGTGCGGGCGACCCTCGTGTACCTTGTTGACCAGGCGCGGGTTGATGCTCGCTTCACCCAGGGCCACTGCGGTGCCGTGAGTGGCATCCAGCTCGTAGCCCAGCTCCAGCAGCTTGGCAGCCAAATCGACCACCAGCGCCTTGTCGCTGTGACGCACCGACAAGAGCGCGCGACCCTCTTTCGGCACCGCATGGCTGGCACCCAGCTGGGCCTTGGCATAGGCCTCGGCAAAGCTGCTGCCCACCCCCATTACTTCACCGGTAGAGCGCATCTCTGGCCCCAGCAACGGGTCAACCCCAGGGAACTTGGCGAACGGCAGTACCACCTCTTTCACCGAGTAGTAAGGCGGGATTATCTCGGTGGTAAAGCCCTGATCTTTCAGGCTCTGGCCGGCCATGACGCGGGCGGCAATCTTGGCCAGCGGCGCACCGGTCGCCTTGGAGACGAAGGGCACGGTGCGGGCGGCACGCGGGTTCACTTCGATGAGGTAGATGTCATCGCCCTTGACCGCAAACTGCACGTTCATCAGGCCGACCACACCGAGTTCCAGTGCCAGCTTGCGCACCTGCTCGCGGATCTCGTCCTGAATTTTCTTGGACAAGGTGTAGGGCGGCAGGGAGCAGCCGGAGTCACCGGAGTGGATACCGGCCTGCTCGATATGCTCCATGATGCCGCCGATGACCACGTCCACGCCGTCACAGATGGCATCCACGTCCAGCTCGGTGGCATCGTCCAGAAAGCGGTCCAGCAGTACCGGCGATTCGTTGGAAACGCTCACCGCCTCGGCGAAGTAGCGACGCAGGTCGGTCTCGTCATAGACGATCTCCATGGCGCGGCCACCCAGCACGTAGGAGGGGCGCACCACCAGCGGGTAAGTGATCCGCTCGGCGGTCAGCACCGCCTGCTCCAACGCGGTGACTGTGCCGTTTTCCGGCTGCTTGAGGCCGAGGCGCTCAACGGCGGACTGGAAGCGCTCGCGGTCTTCGGCGCGGTCGATGGCATCCGGGCTGGTACCGATGATCGGCACACCGTTCGCTTCCAATGCCCGTGCAAGTTTGAGCGGGGTCTGGCCGCCGTACTGGACGATGACGCCCTTGGGTTTCTCGATGCGCACGATTTCCAGCACGTCTTCCAGGGTCACCGGCTCGAAGTAGAGGCGGTCGGAGGTGTCGTAATCGGTGGAGACGGTCTCCGGGTTGCAGTTGACCATGATGGTCTCGTAACCGTCTTCGCGCAGGGCCAGTGCCGCGTGCACGCAGCAGTAGTCAAACTCGATCCCCTGACCGATACGGTTCGGGCCGCCGCCGATGATCATGATCTTGTCACGATTGGTCGGGTTGGCCTCGCACTCTTCGTCATAGCTCGAATACATGTAGGCGGTGTTGGTGGCGAACTCGGCCGCGCAGGTATCGACCCGCTTGTAGATCGGGAAGATGTTGTGGCGGGCACGCAGTTTGCGCACCTCGCCCTCGGCCACGCCGAGGATCTTGGCCAGACGCGCGTCGGCGAAGCCCTTGCGCTTCAGGGCGCGCAGGAAGTCGGCATCGAGACCGGCCATGCCGCGCTCTTTCACCTCTTCTTCCAGCTTCACCAGATCTTCAATTTGCACCAGGAACCAGGGGTCAATCTTGGTCAGTTTGAAGATGCCGTCCATGGAAAGACCGGCGCGAAACGCATCGGCGATATACCAGATACGGTCGCAACCGGCGTCCTGCAGCTCGTGACGAATGCGGGTCAGGGAGTCCGGGGCATTGAGGTCAACCATGGGGTCGAAGCCGGTTTTGCCGGTCTCGAGGCTGCGCAGCGCCTTGTGCAGGGACTCCTGGAAGTTGCGACCGATGGCCATCACTTCACCGACCGACTTCATCTGGGTAGTCAGACGGTCGTTGGCACCGGCGAACTTTTCAAAGTTGAAGCGCGGCACCTTGGTGACCACGTAGTCGATGGCCGGCTCGAAGGAGGCCGGAGTACGACCGCCCGTGATGTCGTTCATCAGCTCGTCGAGGGTGTAACCGATGGCGAGCTTGGCCGCAATCTTGGCGATGGGGAAGCCGGTCGCCTTGGAGGCCAGCGCAGAGGAGCGGGACACCCGCGGGTTCATCTCGATGATGACCATGCGGCCATCTTTCGGGTTGATGCCGAACTGGACGTTGGAACCGCCGGTTTCGACGCCGATCTCGCGCAGTATCGCCATGGAGGCGTTGCGCATGATCTGGAACTCCTTGTCGGTCAGCGTCTGGGCTGGCGCGACCGTGATGGAGTCACCGGTGTGGATACCCATGGGGTCGAAGTTTTCGATGGTGCAGACGATGATGCAGTTGTCGTTGCGATCCCGCACCACTTCCATCTCGTACTCTTTCCAGCCGATCAGCGACTCATCGATCAGCAGCTCCTTGGTCGGCGACAAGTCCAGACCGCGCTCGCAGATCTCAACGAACTCTTCGGTGTTGTAGGCAATGCCGCCACCCGAGCCACCCATGGTAAAGGAGGGGCGGATGATGCAGGGGAAGCCGACCATCTGCTGCACGCCCCACGCCTCTTCCATGTTGTGGGCGATACCGGCGCGCGGACACTCCAGACCAATGCTCTTCATGGCGATGTCAAAGCGGCGGCGATCTTCGGCCTTGTCGATGGCGTCGGCGGTGGCACCGATCATCTCGACACCGAACTCGGCCAGCACGCCATGCTTTTCCAGATCCAGCGCGCAGTTGAGTGCAGTCTGGCCACCCATGGTGGGCAGCACGGCATCCGGGCGCTCTTTCTTGATGATCTCGCGTACCACTTCCCAGGTGATGGGCTCTATGTAGGTGGCATCGGCCATCTCAGGGTCGGTCATGATGGTGGCCGGGTTGGAGTTCACCAGGATGACGCGGTAGCCCTCCTCGCGCAGGGCCTTACAGGCCTGGGCGCCGGAGTAGTCAAATTCGCAGGCCTGACCGATGACGATGGGGCCGGCGCCGAGGATCAGGATGCTCTGTAGGTCGTTACGTTTTGGCATGGCTTCTCTTTTCCTCTTAAGCGCGATACTGCTTGATCAATTCAATAAAGTGGTCGAACAGACCGGCACAGTCGTGCGGGCCCGGGCTCGCTTCGGGGTGACCCTGGAAGCTGAAGGCCGGACGGTCGGTGCGGTGGATGCCTTGCAAGGACCCGTCAAACAGAGAGACATGGGTGGGGCGCAGGCAATCCGGCAGTGAGCTCTCGTCCACTGCAAAGCCGTGGTTCTGGGCGGTGATCATGACGGTGTTGTCATCCAGGCTCTTCACCGGATGGTTGGCGCCGTGATGGCCGAACTTCATCTTGATGGTCTTGGCGCCGGAGGCCAGACCGAGCAGCTGGTGACCCAGGCAGATGCCAAATACCGGCGTGTTGGTGTTGAGAAAAGCCTTGATGGCGTCGATGGCATAGTCACACGGCTCGGGGTCACCGGGGCCGTTGGAGAGGAAGATGCCATCGGGATTCATCGCCAGCACCTCGGCGGCCGGTGTCTTGGCCGGTACTACCGTCAGACGGCAGCCACGATCCACCAGCATCCGCAAAATGTTGCGCTTGACGCCAAAGTCGTAGGCTACCACGTGGTATTTGAGTTCATCGGCCGCCGGAGTGACATGCCCCTTGCCAAGCTGCCAGCTGCCTTCGGTCCAGGCGTAGGCGTCTGACACAGTAACTTCCTTGGCCAAGTCCATCCCCTTGAGGCCGGGGAAGGCGCGGGCCTGTTCGAGGGCATATGCCTCATCAACTTGCTTGCCAGCCAGGATGCAGCCAGCCTGGGCGCCTTTCTCGCGCAGGATGCGAGTCAGTTTGCGGGTGTCGATGTCGGCGATGCCAACGATGTTGTGAGACTTGAGGTAATCGGAGAGGGATTGCTGATTGCGGAAATTGGAGGCAAGTATCGGAAGGTCCCGGATGATCAATCCCTGTGCATGGATTTGACTGGACTCTTCATCTTCGCTGTTGGTGCCGGTGTTGCCTATATGGGGGTAAGTGAGGGTGACTATCTGACGGGAATAAGAGGGATCGGTAAGGATTTCCTGATAGCCCGTCATCGACGTATTGAAAACCACTTCACCAACGGAACATCCCTCGGCGCCTATCGACACGCCTTTGAACACAGTTCCATCTTCCAGCACTAGCAATGCAGTGTGATTCAAGACAACCTCCAGTTATTTAGCTTTAAATTCAGCAATTTACCTGGGTGTTGCGGGTCCGGACGCTGTTTGAAACAGGGCTCAAACCCGGCAGATTTCTGGCAAATTGGGCGCATTCTACTTAAAAATGATCGCATTTCAACGTCTTTTCTCGTTTTAAATGCATCTAAATTCAATAAACAAGCAACATTACCCATTATCTATGCACTCAATCGCTTTGCAACCCCCTCCAGCAAAAGAAAAGCCAGAACCCGCGACAAAAGTGGCGCCTTGTGCCACTCAAAGCACAAAAACCAACATTTAACCCTTTAAAAACAAGTAACTGTGATTTATAAAAAAACCTAACCAGCCATAAAAAGAGTCATTTAATGACAGATAAGTGACTTGCAAAAATAGAAAACGTTTTTCTTGTTTTGAATTTTTAGTCTTTTTTGTGACATGTGAAAAAATGCGACCGCAGGGAGTGTAGAGGCCCAATCTCGTTACGCTTTGATGACATTTGACAGAAGGGAGCCAGGCCACCGTTCTAGAAAGAGGTAGTTTGGATGGTTTGGGTGAAAAAACGCGGCGTAATCACCATTTATACAAGAAAATACGAAAAACCCCGGCGAACCGGGGTTTGGCAAGGCAGTGGGTGCCCCTCGCAGGGGGAGCGATGACACCCAGGACGTCAGGCAGCTTATTTCAGACTGAGTACATCCTGCATGTCGTAAAGACCGGCACCCTGCTGGCCAAGCCACTTGCCCGCGCGCACAGCGCCATTGGCGAAAGTGAGGCGGCTGGAGGCCTTGTGACTGATCTCCACCCGCTCGCCGATGTCGGCAAACATGACGGTGTGCTCCCCCACCAGATCGCCGGCGCGAATGGTGGCAAAGCCGATGGTGTTGCGATCCCGTTCGCCGGTGATCCCTTCACGGCCATAGACGGCGCACTCCTTGAGATCGCGGCCAAGGGTTTTGGCCACCACTTCCCCCATGGAAAGCGCAGTGCCGGACGGTGCATCCACCTTGTGTCTGTGATGTCCTTCGATGATCTCGATGTCGGTGTAATCCCCCATCACCTTGGCGGCCTGCTCCAGCAGCTTGAACACCAGGTTGACGCCGACCGAGTAGTTGGAGGCGAAGACGATGCCGATCTGCTTGCCCGCCTCTTTCAGCGCCGCCTTGCCTGCGTCATCAAAACCTGTGGTGCCGATCACCATCTGCTTGTTGTGGGCCAGGGCAAAGGCCAGGTTGGCCAGGGTCACCTCGGGACGGGTGAAGTCGATGATGAGATCAAACTCATCCCGAACCTTGTCCAGGCTGTCGCTGATCATCACACCCAGCTTGCCCAGACCGTTGAGCTCACCGGCATCCAGCCCGATCACGGCAGAGCCAGGTCGCTCCAGCGCCGCCCCGACCACCACGCCCTCGGCGTTGGTGATGGCTTCCAGCAGCACCTTGCCCATACGACCATTACAGCCCATCACGGCCACACGGATCGGATTGTCCATCTCCACCCTCTCATCTGTTTTATGGAAAGAGACCGTTTTACCAGCCTGCGCCGGCTTTGAAAAGCCGTGAGACACCCTCTTCGGTTCGGGCGCGACGGTGAACCGCTCAAAATGGCTGATCCACCCCTTGCCATTCCAACCCCGCAGACTGGCGGTTTGGAGTTTGGCAGAGACGACGCCGTATGATAGGTTTACGCCGATAAAAAGCCGCAATTGACACCCGCAACTAGGAAGTAAACATATGAATACGGAATTGCTGTGCGTACTGGGCCTGCTGTCCCTCGGCCTTGTCACCCTTGTGGCGGCGCTGCTGTTTGGCGGGCCAGGCCCGGCGCCGGAGATGGCCAGTATCAGCAACCCCTTCAAAACCCTTGACTGGAGCGGCCTGCCGCCGCTCTCAAGATACCCGGCCCGTGACGGCGCGCAGTTGGGTTACCGACACTATGCCCCCGCAGGCAAGGATGTCAGGGGTAGCGTTGTGCTGGTTCATGGTTCCTCGGCCAGCAGCCAGAGCATGCACATACTGGCGAGCGCCTTCTCGCAAGCCGGTTATGGTGCCTACACCCTCGATATCCGCGGCCATGGCGAGTCGGGCCAGAGAGGCACGATAGCCTACATAGGGCAACTGGAAGACGATCTGGAAGATTTCGCCGCAGCAGTGGCTCCGAGCAAACCCGCCACCCTCGCAGGCTTCTCGTCAGGGGGTGGCTTTGTGCTGCGCGTCGCCGGTGGCTCACGGCAAGTCCTGTTTGACAACTACCTGCTCCTCTCTCCGTATCTGGGCCCCACTGCCGCCAACTACCGACCAAACAGCGGCGGCTGGGTGCGTGTCGGCCTTCCTCGCCTCATTGCCCTGAGCATCCTCAACGGTTTCCATATTTCAGCACTCAACCATCTGACGGTGCTGAACTTTGCGCTCAATGACGAAGCGAAAGCTCTCCTGACCCCCTCCTACTCATTCAACCTCGCCGCGAACTTCCAGCCAGAGCGCGACTACCGGCAGAATTTGCGCAATGTACAGCGCCCCTGCGCCGTGATCGCGGGCACCGATGACGAAGCGTTTAAAACCGACCAACTGGAACCCGAGTTAAGAGCGCTCGGCATTCCATGGCCCGTCACCCTGGTGCCGGGTATCAGCCACATTCCCCTGACTCTCGATAGCCACGCCCTGGCTGCAGCCGTTCAAGCAGTGGGGGAAATGGCGCAGTAACCGCGCCGCCCTCACCGAGTATCAAGGCCGCCTCATTGCCTGCAGACGCAGGTGCCATGCCCAGCACGCGCAAGGCGGCGTCGGCGGCCTACCCCAGACGCAGATAACCTGGATATTCAGTACCATCAGCCCGTCAGCCAAATGACATGTCTGTGAAAAGCGCCCTGCATGTCTCAAGTCAATGCCGAACAATTGACAGCATTGATTAATTTTTCCGAACATACTTTTGATATTTCAATGGCGTCAGAATTGACCGATAAAAAGCCCTATCCGTCTGGACGTCTATCTTGACCGAATGCCCCCGACTCACTACTGTAGGCGCCCCACAGCGGCAGGATGCCCGCCACGCTCATCCCATCAACCCGGGCTGGTGACGACAGGGAGGTCATGTTCAACCACAGAGGAATACATGATCCAGACCCAACCCAGCGCCAGAGCCCTGCTGCCTCTTCTGGTCTTTCTTGCTCTCTTTATCGGTACCGGCACCTGGCTCACCCTGCAAGGGGTGGAATTCGCCTTCTATCAACTGCCAGCCCCCGTGGCTGCACTGCCTGCCGTCATGCTGGCACTGACGCTGGGGAAAGAGGGGTTCAACAAGAACCTTGAAACCTTCTTCAAGGGGGTGGGTGACAGCAGCATAATGGCAATGTGCATCATCTATCTGCTGGCTGGCGCCTTCGCCACCGTGGCCAAGGCCACCGGTGGGGTCGATGCCACCGTGGCGCTCGGTCTGTCGCTGATCCCGGGCTGGTTCCTGCTGCCGGGCCTGTTCCTCATCTCTGCGTTTATTGCCACCGCCATGGGCACCTCCATGGGCACTATCGGCGCCGTGGCGCCGGTAGCGCTCGGCGTCGCCCAGGCAGCCGGTATCGACCCCGTGCTGATGGCGGGCACCATTCTCTCCGGCGCCATGTTCGGCGATAACCTCTCCATCATCTCGGACACCACCATAGCGGCGACCCGCAGCCAGGGCTGCGAAATGAAGGACAAGTTTCGCGAGAACATCAAGATTGCGGCCCCTGCCGCCATCGCAGTGATCCTGCTCTATCTGACCCTGGGTTCAGTGGGAGAAGCCCCCGCCACCACCGCCAGCGCGGACCTGTTCAAGGTGATGCCTTATCTGTTGATCCTGGTGCTGGCGCTCGCTGGCATGAACGTCTTCATGGTGCTGGGAATTGGCATTGTGGCCGCGGGCGCGGTTGGCATGATCAGCGGTTACCCGCTGGGCCAGTTCAGCAAGGATATCTATCAGGGCTTTACCGGCATGCAGGAGATCTTTTTGCTCTCCATGCTGATCGGCGGTCTCGGCGCCCTGATGGAACACCAGGGCGGGCTGGCCTGGATCAGCGCCCGCATCAGCGCCCTGATTGCCCGCTTTACCCGCCAGCACGATGGCGAGCAGAACGAGAAGGCGGCCGAACTCGGCATCGCCGGCGTGGTGGGCTTGACCAACCTCTGCACCGCCAACAACACAGTGGCCATCATAGTGGCCAGCAAGGTAGCGCGGGAGCTGGCGGAGCATCACGGCGTCACCCCGCGCCGCGCCGCCTCCATGCTGGATATCTTCTCCTGCGTGGTACAAGGACTCATCCCCTGGGGCGCACAGGCGCTGCTGCTGGGCTCCATCTTCGCACTGTCGCCGCTGGCGGTGGTGAGTATGAGCTTCTATCCCATGGCCCTGGCACTGGCTGCGATAGTGGCTGTCTTCATCAAGCATCAGATGGGCAAGACATCGGACAAATAACCGGGACGGCTGTCGGACCGGGCATTGCACCCGGCCTGGCAGCCCATCCCCACCGGGTTTGTCGCTCTGTTCATCCCTCGCAAGCCTTGTTAAGGTAACCGGGCCTTTGCGGCCAACTCCCTGCTCAACCCAGGTGCACAATACAGGAGCCCCCATGCCGGATACCCAACCCGAGCAAGCCCATGAGCGGCAAACCCTGCGCCAGCTCATTCGTCTGCGCAGAAAAAGCCTGAACCAGGCCGAGCAGCAGGAGGCAGCCCAGCAGCTGGTTGCCCAGTTCAAGCAGCACAGCGAGATCCTGGCCGCCAGACGCATTGCCCTCTACCTGGCCAACGATGGCGAACTCAACCCCCTGCCCGCCATCCACTGGCTCTGGGCCCAGCAAAAAGAGGTCTATCTGCCGGTGCTGCACCCCTTCACCCCGGGTCACCTGCTCTTCTTGCGCTACACAGCCACCAGCCCCATGACCCGCAATCGCTACGGCATCGCCGAGCCTGAGCTGGATATGTCCCAGGTGGTGCCTCATAGCACCCTGGACCTTATCTGTACCCCGCTGGTGGCATTCGATGCCGAGGGCAACCGGCTCGGTATGGGGGGCGGCTATTACGATCGCACCCTCGCCTGCTGGCACGAACACAGGCTGGGCCCCAAGCCGCTGGGTCTCGCCCATGACTGCCAACAGGTGGATGCAGTGCCACAGGAGCAGTGGGACGTGCCGCTACCGCAGATCATCACCCCGAGCCGCTGCTGGCAATTTGCATGACCGCACAGGCAGTCGGCCTGTGCCGACTGCCGTGACCGCCCCCGTTGGCTGTGCTGCCGTCTCTGTTTTTTTGCCATCCCCCCCTCTCAGTACCCCCCCCTTTTCGTGCCCGCCACGCCAGATGCCATCCAGAAGGCTCAATAAACAGGCAAACGATTTACATCTTGGTTTTTTTGGACCGGAACGTGAGCTGGGTGGTCGCTCTGGGGGGGATGCTTGGATATAATGCGCCCGCTTTTTCCCAGAGGATCGATCATGACTCAAGATGAAATGAAGAAGGCGGCTGGTTGGGCTGCGCTCAAATACGTGGTGCCCGGTACCATAGTCGGGGTAGGCACAGGCTCTACCGTCAACCACTTTATCGATGCGCTGGCGACCATGAAGGACCAGATTGAAGGGGCAGTATCCAGCTCAATCGCCTCCACCGAGCGCCTCAAAGCCTTGGGTATCAATGTCTATGACCTCAACGATATCGATGCCCTCTCCGTCTACGTGGATGGCGCCGACGAGATCAATGCCACCCGCGACATGATCAAGGGCGGTGGCGCGGCCCTGACCCGCGAGAAGATAGTGGCAGCCGTGGCTGACAAGTTCATCTGCATCATCGACAACACCAAAACCGTGGACGTGCTGGGCCAGTTCCCGCTGCCGGTAGAGGTGATCCCCATGGCCCGTGAATACGTGGCCCGCGAGATCCGCAAATTGGGTGGCAACCCCGAGTGGCGCAAAGGTGTGGTCACCGACAACGGCAACATCATACTGGATGTCAAGGGCATGGCCATCAAGGATGCCAAGGCGCTGGAAGTACAGCTCAATGGCATAGTGGGCGTGGTCACCAACGGCCTGTTTGCCCACCGTGGCGCGGACGTGGTACTGATCGGCACACCTGACGGGGTCATCACCCAATAAGGCCACCTCGGCAACATCATTGCTCTGCAAATCGACGACGGCGCCTGATGGCGCCGTTTTCATTTATCACTCAATGAGTTGCAAACTGTGGTTTACAACTATCGTTGAAAACTTCAAAGAATTTGACTTTCGTCACAAATATTCCCTCTCACAATCGTTTTTGCTACTTTACGGTTTTCTTCACAGACCATATCTGCACTCATTCTTTGCATACATAGAGGGATCGTCATGACTGCCAAGTTTTCGCTGGACAAGGATAAGATCAAGGTACTGCTGCTGGAGGGAGTGCATCCCAACACGGTAGAGACCTTTCGTGCCGCAGGTTATACCAGCGTGGAGTACCTCAAGACCTCCCTGTCGGAAGAGGATCTGATCGAGCGCATTCGTGATGTGCATTTCGTGGGCCTGCGCTCGCGCACCCAGCTCACCGAGAAGGTGCTGGATGCCGCAAGCAAGCTGGTCGCCATCGGCTGCTTCTGCATCGGCACCAACCAGGTTGATCTCGACGCCGCCCACCTGCGTGGCATCCCCGTCTTCAACGCCCCCTTTTCCAATACCCGTTCCGTTGCAGAGCTGGTGCTGGGCGAGATACTGCTGCTGCTGCGCGGCATCCCGGAGAAAAACGCCAAGTGCCATCGCGGCGTGTGGGAAAAACTGGCCAATCGCTCGGTGGAAGCCCGTGGCAAGAAGCTCGGCATCATAGGCTACGGCCATATCGGTACCCAGCTTGGCATCATAGCCGAGAGCATCGGCATGAAGGTCTACTACTACGACATCGAGAACAAGCTCTCCCTGGGCAACGCCATCCAGGTTCCGAGCATGGTCGAACTGCTCAACATGTCCGATGTCATCAGCCTGCACGTGCCGGAGACCGCCTCCACCAAGAACATGATCGGCGCCGAGCAGCTGCGCATGATGAAACCGGGCGCCATCTTCATCAACGCCGCCCGCGGTACCGTGGTGGATATCGATGCCCTGGCCGACGTCATCAAGAGCGGTCATGTCTCCGGTGCCGCCATCGACGTCTTCCCGGTTGAGCCCAAGTCCAACGACGAAGAGTTCCTGAGCCCGCTGCGCGGGTTGGACAACGTGATCCTCACCCCCCATATCGGTGGCACCACTCAGGAAGCCCAGGAGAACATTGGTCTGGAAGTGGCCAACAAGCTGGTCAAGTATTCTGACAACGGCTCCACCCTCTCCGCCGTCAACTTCCCGGAAGTGTCGCTGCCGGGGCACAAGGGCTCCAGCCGCCTGCTGCACATTCACCGCAACCAGCCGGGTGTGATGAACAAGATCAACCAGATCTTCGCCGAAGAGGGGATCAACATCGCCGGTCAGTACCTGCAAACCAGCAGCCATATCGGTTATGTGGTGATCGACGTGGAGACAGAGCACAGCGAGAAGGCGCTCTCCAAGCTCAAGGAGATCAACGGCACCATACGTGCGCGGATCCTGCATTGAGCCGTCGGGTTATGCCGTCAAGCGACTAATCCAACTGACAAAATGCAATAAACAAGAAACCCGCCGAATGGCGGGTTTCTTTATGGCCGGGTACTGTGGTTCAGTGACCAAAGAGCGTCGGGTCGATTGGCACAGCGTGATCGGACGCCCCTGTCTCTTAGCCACGAGAAAGGTTGCTCTCGCAACCTACCACCAGCCCAGCTGGGTTATGCCCCGCCGGGCTTTTCTTGGTACCGAAAATGCTACCACCAGCCGAGCAGGTTGCGTCCCACCAGAGCCCCCCACACCAGGGCGTTGAGCGCCAGGGCGATAAAGACGGCGGCGGAGCCAAGATCCTTGGCGCGGCCCGACAGCTCGTGATGCTCCGAGCCCACCCTGTCTACCACTGCCTCTATGGCGGAGTTGAGTACCTCGACGATCACCACCAGCCAGCTGATGGCAACCAGCAGCAGGATCTGGTTGAGGGAATCTCCGAGCCAGAAGGCCAACGGCATCAGCAGCAGGATCAACATCAGCTCCTGCCTAAAGGCCGCCTCGTTGACCCAGGCTGACTTGAGCCCCTTCATGCTGTAACCGGTTGCGTTGATGATGCGGGTAACCCCGGTTGCTCCTGGCTTTGCCACGCTATCTACCTCATTTGGCGTCGTTTTAGGGTTCACATCCTATCAGAGCCCCTCGAGGTTTCCATCAGGGGCATTTTGCTTTATTTTATCCCCTTGCAATTTCGGCACGCGGTCAACGCTACAGCCCACGCCACCCACTCGAGAATTGAGTCGTATGTCCATTCACACCGATGAATTGCGCACCCGTCGCCTGGAGTCCCTGATCACTCCAAGCGAGCTCGCGCACGCCTTCCCGTTAAACGACACCGTTGCCCAGAACCTGCTGGATGCCCGCCGCGAAGTGGAAGCCATTCTGGCCGGTGAGGATCAGCGCCTGCTGGTCATCGTCGGCCCCTGCTCCATCCATGATCCGGCCGCCGCCCACGAGTATGCCCGTCGCCTCAACGCCCTGCGCGAGCAGTACAAAGAGAGCCTCTGCATCGTGATGCGCACCTACTTCGAGAAGCCGCGCACTATCGTCGGCTGGAAGGGACTCATCAATGATCCGCGCCTCGATGGCAGCTTCGATGTCAACGAAGGGCTGAAACTGGCCCGCAAGCTCTTGGTCGACATCAACGAGATCGGCATGCCCACCGCCACCGAGTTTCTCGATATGGTGACCGGTCAGTACATCAGCGATCTCATCACCTGGGGTGCCATAGGCGCCCGCACCACCGAATCCCAGGTACACCGCGAGATGGCCTCCGCCCTCTCCTGTCCGGTCGGCTTCAAGAACGGTACCGACGGCAACACCCGCATCGCCATCGATGCGGTGCGCGCCGCCCGCCACAGCCACATCTTCTATTCCCCGGACAAGGACGGCAAGATGACCATCTACCGTACCGCCGGCAACTCCTATGGCCACGTGATCTTGCGTGGCGGCCACAGACCCAACTACGATACCGCCAGCATCGACGAGGCGTGTGAAGCCCTGGCCGACGTGGGCCTGCCAGAGCGCCTGGTGGTGGATTTCAGCCACGGCAACAGCATGAAGGATCACCGCCGTCAGCTGCTGGTGGCCCAGGACATCTGCGATCAACTGCGCCGCGGCCGTACCGGCATCGCCGGCATCATGGCCGAGAGCTTCCTGGTGGAAGGTCGTCAGGATGTGGAGAACGGCTGCACTGCCACCTTCGGCCAGAGCATCACGGATGCCTGCCTGTCGTGGAGCGACACCGAAACCCTGCTGGCCATGCTGGCCGAGGCCGCCCAGGTACGCCTGAGCAAACAGGCTTGAACTGCGAATAAAACCAAAGGGGCCGGTATTGTTGATACCGGCCCCTTCTTCTTGCAGTCGGTCGATTACGCTTCGCTAATCGACCCTACACGCGCACTCTTTCCTCTATACCCCGCTTACAAGCTGGGCATAAACCAGACCCGACCGGCCGCCTCAATGCGGTCGGTCTTGATCTGGAACACCCGCTCCAGCAAGGCTTCGTCGATGACATCGACGCCCCCCTCGCTCACCACGCGCCCCTGTTGCAGACAGAGGATCCGATCCGCCCAGTCGATGGCCAGATTGATGTCGTGGATGGCGAGCACCACCAGCAGCCCCTGCCGTGTCAACGATTTCAGCAGCCGCAACAGCGCCAGCTGATGGTGCAGATCCAGCCCCGCCAGCGGTTCGTCCAGCAGCAAGACTCGCCCCGCCGGATTGAGGCCGGGCCACACCTGCAGCAGGGTACGGGCGATCAGCACCCGCTGTTGCTCCCCGCCGGAGAGGCGACTGAAGTCCCGCGCCAATAGTGAGCTCAGCTCAAGTGCATCGCACAGGGCGTCGATGGCATCGCTCTGGGCCTGCTTCACATCGCCCGGTTGCCTGGCCTGCACCCGCTCATCCAGCCCTATGGCCAACACCTGAAACACAGGAATATGAAACAGCTGGGGCTGGCGCTGGGGCAGCATGGCGCGGCGCTGGGCCAGCTCCGGCCAGCTCAGCTCGCGGATCGCCACCCCGCCAAGCCGCACTGTGCCCGCGGCGGGCAAAATACCGGCCAGGGCGCCAAGCAGGGTGGATTTGCCGCTGCCGTTGGGACCGAGCAGGGCCACCAGCTGACCCCCCTGCCAATCGAGATCCAGCGCAGCCAGTCGCTCCGGGATCGCAAGGGCCCGCGCCTCAATCAGGGAGGCTGACTCAAGCGAAGAGGGATCAGCGGGCAGCATCGGCATCTTGCCTCAACAGCGAGTAGACAACTTGAGCATGTCGGCATTCGGGCCGGTATTTATGCGGTAGCATTGGCATCTTGCCTCAGCAGCAGATAGATGAAGAGCGGGGCGCCGACCGAGGCGGTGATGACACCGATGGGCAGCTCACCGGCGCTTAATGCAGAGCGTGCAACCAGATCGGCCCCCAGCAGCAGGGCGCCGCCCCCCAGCGCAGAGGCGGGCAACAGGAAGCGTTGATCGCTGCCGCCACACAGACGCAGCAGATGAGGCACCACCAGCCCGACAAAGCCGATGACACCACATAGCGACACGGCAATGCCGGTGAGCAGACAGACCGCCAGCACCAGTCGCACCCGCATCCTGTCCACGTCCAGTCCCATCAGACGGGCCTGGGTCTCCCCCAGCAGCAGTTGCTGCAAGGCCCTGCCCTGCCAGCAAAGCCAGCCGAGCGTCAGCGGCAGCACCAGCCACCACCAGGCCAGTTGCTGGCTGCCATAGGAGAGGCTGCCCATCATCCAGAACATGTATTCGCGCAGAGAGCCGTCATCGGCAAAGTACATCAGCCAGGTCATGACCGCATTGGTGAGGATGCCGATGGCGACCCCGAACAGCAGCAGACGGGTATGGCCGAGCCTGGCCCGTCGCGCCAGCCGAATGAGCAGCATGGTCACCGCCAGGGCGCCACCAAACGCTGCCAGCGACAAGCCCCAGCCTGGCAGATAGATACCGAGGGACTTGGCCACGGCCATCGCCACCATGGCGGCGAGGCCAGCGCCGCTCGACACGCCAAGCAGGCCGGGTTCGGCCACCGGGTTGTGCAGCATCACCTGCAGCACGGCGCCGCCGCAGGCGAGCGCCGCCCCCGCCAGCAGGGCCAGCAAGGCACGGGGCAACCGCAATTCCAGCAGGATGCGTTGTTCAAGATCGCCCATGGGCTGCCAGGGCAGCAGCATGAATTCGCCCCAGATAAGGGAGAAGAAAAAGAGCAGCAGGGTCAGCAGCGTCAGGCAAAACAACCAGCCCCGCTGCCAGCGTCGCTGGCGGGCGAGCAAAGAGAGATACACAGAAGCTCCCCGAACGTGTACAAGGCCCGGCGCCGATGCTGTATTGACCAGCCCGGCGCACAAGGATGAAAAGCGCATGATAACAGTGCGTTACCACCCAAGGTCAAGGCTGGTAAGGTTTGGCAAGGGCACCTATCTCGCCGCTCGCCACCATCTCCTGCAACGCCAGCGCCAGCGGCTGCCGCAGGGCGTGGTGAGGGGAGCGCTTGCTCATGCCCAGATAGAGTATGACCGGCTTGGGTGGCAGATAGGCCGCCTTGATGAGCCCGGCCTCATTGTGCTGGCTCAGGGCATAATCCACCTGGCAATCCGTGCCTATCATCAGCGATAAATGGCCCCGCTGCACCATGCGCAGCAGTTGATCCTCGGTGGGTACGCCGTGCTTGTCGAGCCGGGTATCCGAATCAAACGGCTCGAAGTAGGCGGAGTTGAGCACATGACCGACCTTGCGCCCCTGCAGATCGGCATAGGTGTTAAGGGATGACACCACTGCCGGTTTGCCATAAAAAGACGTGTGGCACTGGTAGTAGGCGGGTTGCAGATAATCGATGAACTGTGCCCTGTCCGGCGTCATCGCCACCCCCATCATGAGGTCAACCTGACCGGTCTGCATCTGCTTGAGGGCCCGTCCCCAGGGAACCCGCTTCACCTCGAACTGTATGCCGCTACGGCTCTGCAGCCGCTGCAGAATATCCATGTCCAACCCGCGAAACTGCCCATCCGGCTGCAAGACGCGAAACGGTGGCCAGACATCGGTGGCCACAGTCAGGGTTGGGGCACCCTGTGCCTGGCAGGCCAGCAGCAGGCCAAACACACCCCAGCCTCTCTTCCCCATCCCCTGATCCCTGTGTCACCTACCCTTGATGGGTTAAAAATACCCTGCCGTGCCACTTATGGAAACCCGGGGTTCAGGGATAAAATGCGCCGGACTTTCAAGGAGAACCCAATGAACCCGATTTTCGCCAGTATCGGTCTGCTCTTGTGCAGCAACGTCTTCATGACGTTCGCCTGGTATGCCCACCTCAAGAGCATGAACCACAAACCCTGGATCATCGCCGCCCTGGTGAGCTGGGGTATAGCCCTGTTCGAATACCTGTTGCAGGTCCCCGCCAACCGTATCGGCCATACAGTGATGAGTGTTGGCCAGCTCAAGATACTGCAAGAGGTGATCACCCTTACCGTGTTTGTCCCCTTCTCGGTCTTCTATCTGAAAGAGGATCTGAAGTGGGATTACCTCTGGGCCGGCCTTTGCATCATGGGCGCGGTGTTTTTTGTGTTTCGCGAGAAACTCACCGGTGCCTGAGGCTGTACACTCAATAACATCCCAAGTAACGGCATCTCCTTGATAGACGAGGCAAAACCATGGAATTGCGAGACATGCTACAGATCCTGGCCAAGCAGGACGGCTCAGACCTCTATCTGTCGACCGGCGCCCCTCCCTGTGCCAAGTTCAACGGTGGGCTGCGCCCCCTGTCCGAGACGTCGCTCGAACCGGGTGAAGTAGCCAAGATCGCCGCCGACATCATGGATGGCGAGCAGAAGCAGCAGTTCGAGCGGGAGCTGGAGATGAACCTCGCCATCTCCCTGCCCCAGATAGGCCGTTTTCGGATCAACATCTTCAAGCAACGCAACGAAGTCTCCCTGGTGGCCCGCAACATCAAGACAGAGATACCCCACTTCGAGGATCTCAAACTGCCGCCCGTGCTGCTCGACACCATCATGGAGAAACGGGGTCTGGTGCTGTTTGTGGGCGGAACAGGCTCGGGCAAATCCACGTCGCTGGCGGCCCTCATCGACCATCGCAACCGCAACAGCGGCGGCCACATCATCACCATCGAGGATCCGGTGGAGTTCGTCCATCGTCACCGCAAGAGCATCATCAACCAGCGAGAGGTAGGGGTAGATACCCGCAGCTTCCACGCCGCGCTCAAGAACACCCTGCGCCAGGCACCGGATGTGATCCTCATCGGTGAAATTCGCGATCGCGAGACCATGGAGCACGCCCTTGCCTTCTCCGAGACCGGGCATCTGGCCATCTCCACCCTGCACGCCAACAACGCCAACCAGGCGCTGGATCGCATCATCAACTTCTTCCCGGAAGAGCGCCGGCCACAGTTGCTCAACGATCTTGGCAACAACCTCAAGGCATTTGTCTCCCAGCGACTGGTGAAAACCACAGACGGTGGCCGCCGGGCGGCGGTGGAGATCATGCTGGGCACCCACACCATCCGCGACATGATCAAACGCGGTGAATTTGGCAGCCTGAAAGAGGTGATGGAGAAATCCAGAGCGCTCGGCATGGTCACCTTCGACAGCGCCCTGTTCGATCTGGTGGTGGAAGGGGTGATAGAGGAGGAAGAAGCGGTGAAAAACGCCGACTCGGCCAACAACCTGCGCCTCAAGATCAAGTTGTGGAAAGAGAAGGGCCAGATCGCCAGCAGTGCGGATGCCACCGGCTGGAGTCTGGAGCCCACCAAGGATGAAAGTAACGATCCCTTCTAGTCCGCCCCCTGTCCCCTCCCCCTTGAACCGTCATCCGCCATGGCAGATGACGGTTCAAAAAAACGCCAGCCACCAATCCTTGTCTTAGCCCCCGCCTCTTCTCGCCATGTTGCTATCTGGTTAACACCCGTCCCCGGCCATGGCGTTTGCTCACATAAATGACAAAAAAATCAATGTGAGCCCCCTGCTTGCAAAAAATGTCGTTGAAAGCCCTTTCATACAGGCCTCAAAGGAGGCAGTATCAAGAGATTCTATCAACAAAGGGGTATTCAATGTTGTTACAACCTGCCAATACAGCAAAATCCAGACAATTGCTGAACGAGACCATGGCCTTGGTTCTCGCAGGAGGGCGGGGCAGTCGCCTCAAGCAGTTGACGGACAACAGGGCGAAACCGGCAGTTCATTTTGGCGGTAAATTCCGCATCATCGACTTCGTACTCTCCAATTGCATCAACTCGGGGATCCGTCGGGTCGGCGTGGTCACCCAATACAAATCCCACAGCCTGCTGCGCCATCTGCAATCGGGCTGGTCATTCCTGCGCTACCAGATGAACGAATTCATCGACCTGCTGCCTGCCCAACAAAGGGTGGACGAGGTCAACTGGTATCGCGGCACCGCCGATGCCGTGTATCAGAATCTGGATATCATTCGCGATCACGCCCCCAAATACGTGGTGGTGCTGGCGGGGGATCACATCTACAAGATGGATTACGCCGCCATGCTGCTCGATCACGTCAACATGGGGGCCAAGGTCACAGTGGCCTGCATCGAGGTGCCGCGCATAGAGGCAAGCGCCTTTGGGGTGATGGCGGTGGATGGGGATCGCAAGATCAACGCCTTCGTCGAGAAACCGGCCAATCCGCCCGCCATGCCAGGCAAGGCCGACATGGCGCTGGCCTCAATGGGGGTCTACATCTTCGAAGCCGAATATCTCTACCAGTTGCTGGAAGAGGATCTGGCCAACCAGGATTCCCACCACGATTTCGGCATGGACGTGATCCCGCGGGTGGTCAAGGAGGGATCCGCCTACGCCCATCCGTTCAGCATGTCCTGCGTCGGCTGCTGCCCGCAAAAACGCCCCTACTGGCGTGATGTGGGGACTGTGGATTCGTTCTGGGAAGCGAACATGGATCTCGCCTCCGTCACTCCCGAGCTCGATATCTATGATCAGGAGTGGCCCATCTGGACCAGCCAGACCATGACCCCCCCCGCCAAGTTCGTTCAGGACAGAAACGGCCAGCACGGCATGACCATCAACTCCATGTTCTCCGGTGGCACCATCGTCAGCGGCTCCTTCATCGTGAGTTCGGTGCTGTTCACCAATGTGCGCGTGCACTCCTTCTGCACCCTGGATCAGGCGGTGATCTTCCCCGGGGTCGAGATAGGTGCCGGTTGTCGCCTGCGCCGTGTGGTGGTCGACAAGGGCTGCATACTGCCCGAAGGGCTGGTGGTGGGGGAAAACGCCTGTGAAGATGCCCGCCGCTTCCACCGATCCGAGCAGGGCATAGTGCTGGTCACCAAAGAGATGCTGGCCAAGCTGTAAGCGAGTTGGTACACAGCAGCCACTGAACAAGGGGGCCCGACCGGCTCCCTTGTTTACATTTGCTTACGGCTCGTCCCTTGCCTGTCAGCCCCTCGGGCATGCTACTCTGCCGACGCTCCTGCCTTTGCCTTATGATGGAACTGCACATGAAAAAACTGGACGTCGCACGCCTTGCCAGTCTCGCCACCGAGGCCGCCCACTCCCCGCGCAAGCGCATGAATCACAATCTGCACGACCAGCTGGCCGACCCCATCCAGCGCCTCGCCATCGCCATGGAGCCGGGCACCTATATCCGCCCCCATCGCCATCTGCAAACCTGGGAGCTGCTCACCGCCCTGTGCGGGCGCTTCGTGGCGCTCAACTTTGACGATGAAGGCACAGTGGTTGCTCGTGGCGTACTGGGGGAAGAGACCTCGGTACTGGAGACCCCGGTCGCCACCTGGCATGCGGTGCTCTCCCTCGATCTTGGCGCCGTCATCTTCGAGGTGAAGCACGGCCCCTACGCACCGTTCAGGGAGGAAGACTTTGCCCCCTGGTCACCGGCCCTGGATGACATCGAGGGCCAGCAGGCCCTGATGGCCTGGTATCGCCACGCCGACGTGGGCCAGCGCTGGCCCGGGCGTTAACGCCCGAGCCTAATTTTGAGAACACAGCCTAGGCGGCCAGCCGCAGAAACAACAAGACCCGCCGATGGCGGGTCTTGTTTATTGCATTATGGGGTGAGGGATCCGACAAGCGCGCTAGCGCTTTTGTACCAAACCAATCTGGCCGGGCTCACACCACTCGAACATCACCTCCTGGCTCTTGCCGCAGCAGCTGCCACCGCACACCTGGGTCTCCCGCTTGGCGACCCGGCCCTTGCGCATCCAGACACCGAGCATGGCCTCCACCGCATCTTCCGAGGTATGGAAGTGGCGCGCCAGATCCCGCCGACTCACTTTGCGCTGCACGGCGAGATAGTCCCCCAGCTCTCGCAGTATCATAAGGCCACCACCTTGCGGGCGACTATGTCACCGTGACGGCGGCCCAGCCACCAGAGCAGCAGCAGGGAGAGGCCATAGCTGCCAATCCAGAACAGGCTCTGCTCGGGGTGAGCGGCAAAGGTGGCCGCCTGATAGAAGACGGTGGCACACAGGAAGGCGGTGTAGTTGCACCAGGCGGCGGTCAGCAGCGCCCACTGGCGACCGGTTTCCCGCACCAGCGCGCCCATGGCGGCGGCGCAAGGCATGTAGAGCAGCACAAACAACAGGTAGGCAAAGGCACCGGCCGCGCCGTCGAAGTGAGTCTGCATGTTGCCATAGGTGGACACGTCCACTTCCTGAGCTTGGGCGGCGGCTTGTCTGTCATCGAGCTCACCGACGGAGATCCCCATGGGATCGCTCGGGTTGATCTCCGCCAGATTGGCGGCAACGGCGGCGATGGCCTCGTGGAAGCTGGCAACGAGGGAGTATTCACTCTCCTCCTCATCACCGGCACTGCCGGCATAGAGGCTGTTGAGGGTACCGACCACCGCCTCTTTGGCGAAGATGCCGGTCACTATGCCGACCGTGGCCTGCCAGTTGTCATCGCGCACACCTATGGGGTGCAGCACAGGGGTGACCGCCTGACTGACCTTGCTCAGCACCGAGCTCTCCTGATCCTGGTGACCAAAGCTGCCATCTGTCCCCAGCGAGTTGAGAACGCTCAGCACGGCAACCACCAGCACTATGGTTTTACCGGCACCAAACACGAAGGATTTGAGTTTCTGCCAGGTCTTGATCCCCACGTTGATGGGGCGCGGCCACTCGTAATCGGGCATCTCCATCAGCATGGAGTCACTCTTGCCCGGCAGCAGTGTGTTGCGCAGCAAGAGGCCGGTGAGCACTGCCACCAGAATGCCGACGAGATAGAGACCGAACACCAGGTTCTGACCCGATTCGGGGAAGAAGGCCACCGCGAACAGGGCATAGACCGGCAGACGGGCACCGCACGACATGAAGGGCGCCATGGCCGAGGTCATCAGCCGCTCGCGCTCCGAGTTCAGGGTGCGAGTCGCCATCACGGAGGGAACCGTACAGCCAAAGCCCATCAGCATGGGCACGAACGCCTTGCCCGGCAAGCCGAGGCGGCGCATCAGGGCATCCACCACGAAGGCAGCCCGCGCCAGATAGCCTGAGCTCTCCAGCACAGCCAGGAACAGGTAGAGACAGCCGATCACGGGGATAAAGGTAGCGACCGTCTGCAAACCGACCCCGAAGCCGCCCGCCAGTATGGCGCCAACCCACTCGGGGGCATTGACCAGCCCCAGCAGGTGATGCACCCCGTCCACAAACAGGGCGCCGCCCATGATGTCGAAGAAGTCGATGAAGGCGCTGCCCACATTGATGGCAAACAGGAACATCAGGTACATCATCAGCAGGAAGAAGGGGATGCCCACCCAGCGATTGAGCAGCACCCGATCCAGCCATTCACTCTGGGCAACGGTGAGTTTGCCCTTTTGCTGGCACGCCTGGCTGGTCCACCGATGAATGTGGCCATAGCGGATATCCGCCAGTTGCAGATCTATGTCCTGAGCATGGTGCGCACGGGCAACCACATTGGTAGCGGCAGCCTGTTGCCCTGCCTGCAGGGTTTCCTGCATCGCCTCATCCTCTTCCAGCAGGCGCAAGGCGCGGCCACGGGCGGTGAGGTGATGGGGGGCGAGCAGTGTCTCCAGCTCCGCCAAGTCTTTCTCAAGAGTGCTGCCGTAATCGAGCATCAGCGCCGGCTGGGGCTTGCCGATAAACTGCTGGATCTGGTGCTTGAAGGCGGCGACCTGCTGGCGATTGTGGGCCGACAGGGGCACCACAGGGCAACCGAGCGCCTTGGCGAGCAGAGCTTCATCTATGGTCACCCGTCGCTTTTGCAGGATATCCATCTTGTTGAGCACCACTACCATGGGCAGCCCCAGCTCGCGCAGTTGCAGCGTGAGGTAGAGAGAGCGTTCCAGGTTGGCGGCATCGATGACGTTGAGCAGCAGGTCCGGCTGCTGACCCTGCACGAAGCGGCTGGCGATCTGCTCGTCCAGGCTCCCTTCCTGATTGGCCAGGCTATAGATACCGGGCAGGTCCATCAGCTTGTAGTCATGTCCCTGGGCAGAAAACTCGCCCATCTTCTTGTCGACGGTCACGCCACTCCAGTTGCCCACCTGCTGGCGGGCACCGGTCAGGGCGTTGAACAGTGAGGTCTTGCCGCTATTGGGATTGCCGACGGTTACGAGGGAGTAGTTCATACCAGTTCAACCTCGATTTGCAGGGCAAGGCTTTTTTGCATGGAGAGACAGATCCCCTGGCACTGGATCTGGAGCGGGTCACCCAGCGGGGCCGCGCGCAGGAAGAGAACTTCGGTCTGTGGCAGCAGGCCCATCACCATCAGTTTGCGCCGCAATGTACGTTCAAGATGGTTCATGTGCTTGATGCGAGCACTCTGTCCCGGTGACAACTGCGCGAGTACCATGACTGACTCCTGAAGTTAAACAATAATAATTCGCTTTTACTCGGGGCATTATAATCCGTGTTTCCCGCGCTGATTTGAGTAAAATCAAACTCCGCTTAGCTAACTCACAAATAACTGCCATGAGTCACGACAACAACAGCCACCTGGTTTACAGCACGGATGGCGGCATGATCAAGGAACAAACCCAGCCCCAATCCGCCTCCCCTTTTCCGCAGGATGGTACTGTGCGCATCCGGCGCGAGACCAAAGGGCGCAAGGGCGCTGGCGTCATCACCATCCACGGTGTACCGGCGGAACAGCAGAAAACCATCGCCACCCTGCTCAAGAAGAAATGCGGCACCGGCGGCGGTTTGAAAGAGGGGATCATCGAGATCCAGGGGGATAAACGGGACCTGATCAAGACCGAGCTGGAGAAGGCCGGTTTCAGCGTCAAGCTGGTCGGTGGTTGAGTCGCTTGTCTCGCGGATGGTTTTTCCCTAGAATGCCCGCTCCCATCGAGGGGGAGTAGTCTCGCAGTCCGACCCCAAACCGGTTTGCGACCCTGATCAACATGCTTGGTGCCAACTCACCATGGTCAGGGTGATCCATCTAATACGTGGATTTGACAAGACCTTTGACGGGCCAGTGCCAATACCGGGGACGGATGGCGCAGGCTTGTCTCAGGTATAACAATTCCGTCCCCCGGTCATTTTTATGGAAGCCTTGTTAACCTCAACCCTGAGCGTGGCTATCGCCGAGATCGGCGACAAGACCCAGCTGCTGGCGTTGCTGCTCATCTGCCGTTTTCGCAAGCCCTGGCCCATCATAGCCGGCATGCTGGCGGCGACCCTGCTCAACCACGCCGGCGCCGCCTGGCTTGGCGAGCTGATCAGCCGCTGGCTGGACCCCAAAGTGATGACCTATCTGGTCGCAGGCTCCTTCATTGCGATGGCGGCCTGGATCCTGGTACCTGACAAGCTGGATGACGAAGAGAGTCCGCTCGACAAGTACGGCCCCTTCATGGCCACCTTCGTGCTGTTCTTCATCGCCGAGATCGGTGACAAGACCCAGATAGCCACTGTGCTGCTGGCGGCCAAGTATGACTCGCTGACGCAAGTCATCGCCGGTACCACCCTCGGCATGATGCTGGCCAACGTGCCCGTGGTACTGCTCGGCAAGCTGGGCGCCGACAAGCTGCCGCTCAAGGGGATCCGCATCGCCTGCGCCATCCTGTTTGCAGGGCTGGGGGTGAGTACTCTCATCTTCGCCTGACAAACCGCCGACATGACCAGAAGGCGGCGAGGCAAGCGTGAGCACTTGCCTACCCCGCTCCCATGCCGGCATCGATGTCGTGCCATCACAAGCCAGCCCCGCCTCTATTCAACCAGGCGGGGCTTTTTGTTACCTGACATTTATTACCTGCCATCATACGGATACGCAGCCTGCTGTCGCCCACGCACAGACAGGGAGTGTCCCGCAGTGCCAAGACAGTGGCATAATGCGGCAAACCTCATGGAGCATCCCATGCACTTCACCTCAAGACAGACGCTGCTCGACTGGGTCAGACGCGGACGCCTCGCCCAGACTCACCTGCCCGCCGCCCTCGCCCTGTGCGACTTGCCCCCTGCCAGTGCCCGCTGGCAATGGTTGTTTGACCGCCTGCTGCTCTGGCTCGGCAGCCTCTGCCTCGGCGCCGGTCTGGTGTTCTTCGTCGCCTTCAACTGGCAGGAGCTGGGCCGCGTCTCTCGCCTCGCCTTGCTGGAGCTGCCCCTGCTCGCCATGCTGGTGCTGCTGTGGCGAAAACCCATGACAGACACACCCCGCCAGGCACTGCTGCTGGCCATGGCCCTCAATATTGGCGCCCTGCTGGCCCTGGTGGGTCAGACCTACCAGACAGGTGCCGATCCCTGGCAGTTGTTCGCCACCTGGGCCCTGATGCTGCTGCCGCTGGCGGCGCTCGGCCAGAGCCCCCTGCTGTGGACCACGAGTTGGCTGCTCGGTCAGCTGGCGCTGATGCTCTACTGGCGACTCGGCCTGTTCAGCTTCTTTTTTGGCTTCGATGAAGAGGGGCTGGGCTGGTGTCTGACCCTGCTCAACGCCGCCTTGTGGGGCGCCCTCTTGCTGGCCCCCTCCCGCTTCAAGCTGATGCCCGCCTGGCTACCCGGGCTCGCCGCGGGATTGGGTGTCACACTGCTGACCCTGCTGGCACTGTTTGATGCCGCCTCCCCCTGGGTATGGCCCGCCTGGCTGGGCTGGCTCGTCGCCGCCTACGCCCTCTGGCACCACAAATTTATCGCCGGGCTCGCCATGGGGTGCCTGAGCCTCATCGCCGTTATCCTGACAGCCCTTGGCAAGTGGATGGATCCCGACGTGGACGGCTTCCTGCTGCTGAGCCTGATCGCCATCGGCCTCTCGGTCGCCGCCAGCCGCTGGCTGCAACAACAACGGAGGTCCCATGTATAAGCAAGGTATCTGGCAAGCCCGCCAAAAGGAGGCAACATGGCTGATCTGACCCCCTGGCAACGGCTGCAACAGGCTGATCTGGTGGAAGGGGAAGCCCCCCGTGATACCCAACCTCACTGGTCCAGCCGCTTTCTGCTCGGCATGGTGGGCTGGGTTGCCGCTCTCTTCCTGCTGTTTTTCCTGTTCATGTCCTTTTCACAGCTCACCCGGGATGCCAACAGCGCCCTCATGATGGGCGCCGTGCTGATGGCCATCGCCTTTGGCCTCAACCGCTTCGCACAGCGCAGCGATCTGTGGGATCAGTTCGTGCTGGCGCTGGCGCTGGCCGCCGATGCCTGGCTGCTCTATGGCCTCATCGATCAGATTGATCTCCACTCGGCGCCACTCTGGCTGGGGCTCGCCGCCCTTTCTCTCTTTATTGCCGCCCTGTTCGAGCACTGGCTGATCCGGCTGTTTCACAGCTTCGCCGCCGCCATACTGCTTACCCTGGGCCTTGCCTGCCTTGGCCTGCAACTGCTGGCCCTGCCGCTGGTCATGATGACGCTTGCCTTCTGCTGGCTGCAGGCAGAACGTCAACCGGCCCACCATCAGTTGTATGAATCCCTGACCCTGGGATTGGCACTCTCCCTGCTGGTGCTTGGGCGCTTGCACCATCCGCTGTGGAATGAGGGGGCCAGCATGCTCGACGAGCTTGGCCTCTCTCGCCTGCCGCTCTGGCTCAATCCCCTGCTCTGCGCGGCGCTGCTGCTCGGGGTCATGATCCGGCTCAAGCTGCCACTGCTATACGGGCTGCCACTGGTGCTGATCAGCGCTTTCATCCCCGGCATGGGGGCGGGTGCCCTGGTGCTGGTACTCGGTTTCCATGCTGGCAGCATGGGGCTGATGACGCTGGCGGGCCTGCTGCTGCTCGGCTTTGGCTCCCTCTATTACTACGATCTGGGGCTGACCCTGATGACCAAATCCTGGCTGCTGCTGGGCTCCGGCGCCCTGCTGCTCGGTGCCCGCCAGTTACTGCATGTGATCAACGCCAGGAGACCGTCATGAGACAGCTTGCCCTCTTGCTGACCGGCCTTGCCATACTGGCAGGCATCAACTTCACCGTCTGGCGTTACGAAGCCGCCATGACCAGCGGCGAGGTAGTCCTGCTCAGGCTGGCGCCGGTGGATCCCCGCTCCCTGATACAGGGGGATTACATGCGCCTCAACTACGACATCGCCCGCCAGCTGGGTACCAGCCGTTACAGCGAGCGCACCAATGGCAGCGATACCCTGGTGATCCGGCTCGATGAGCATCAGGTGGCCAACTGGGCCGCCGATGGCAAGCCGGAGCAACTGGCATCGAATGAGCGTCTGCTGCAAGTGCGCCAGAGCGACAACCAGTGGCTGATCGGGCCCGATGCCTTCTTCTTTGAAGAGGGCACGGGTGAACAGTTTGAAGTGGCGCGCTATGGGGAGTTTCGCCTGCAGGGGGATGGCAAGGCGTTGCTGGTCGGGCTGAGGGACGAGCAGTTCAAACCCGTTGGCAACCCCAGGGCCCGCTGGTAACTGCTGGCAATATCAGGCTTTTTTGCCCACACTTGCGCAAAAGGATTGCAGAAATCACGCCAAGGACGTACCCATGAGGATAAGGTTGTGCTGTTGTCTGCTGCTGATGTCGTGCCTTGGCACGGCTCATGCTGGCTTGACCAAACTGGAGTACCTGACCGAGGAGTATCCTCCCTACAATTTCAGCAATGAGGCAGGCCAGCCCACCGGGCTGGCGGTCGACCTGTTGCAACTCATCTGGCAGCGCAGCGGCACCCCCGCCCAAGCCGTTCGCATCCTGCCCTGGGCGCGGGGCTACTATCTGCTGACCCAGAAACCCAATGTGGTGCTCTTCTCCACCGCCCGCACCGAGACCCGCACTCACCTGTTCAAATGGGCCTGCCCCATCGGCTATTCCGAATACATACTGCTGGCCCACAAGCAGCGCCACATCAGCCTGAGCGCCCCCGAGCAGATGAACGACTACCGGATCAGTGCGGTACGAGCCGATGCCGCCGAGCAGTTGCTGCTCAACCGGGGCATGGATGAAACCCGCATCATACCGGCCAACCGGCTGAGCCAGGCCTTGCGGATGCTGGTGTCGGGCCGTGCCGACCTGCTGGCGACCAGCAAGCTGGCGGTTTATGACGCCATCAAGGCACTGCAGCTCAATGCCGACGACTTCACTGTGGCCTTCGTGCTGGATGCCGAAGAGCTCTGCTACGCCTTCAGCCGCCAGGTGGATGACGACTTGGTCAAACAGTTTCAGCGCGCCATGACCCAGGCACTGGCATCGCCGGAATATCAGGCGCTGCGGCAAAGATACCTGCCAGCCCCTTGAGTCTGTGCAAGGGGGAGCCCGCTTGAACCCTTGATTTAACGCCCGGTTTTATTGGCGAATTATCGCTATGTGGTAACACTTGAGGATGACAGAGCACCTCATCAGGATGGCCAGCATGAAAAAATGGATTGGATTTGCCGCGCTGCTGTTTGCAGCCATCACCCAGGCCAGCCAGGAACTTGGCAAGCTGCACTATCTCAGCGAAGAGTACAAACCCTATAACTACACAGACAGCGCCGGCACCCCGACCGGTCTCGCCGTCGAGCTGCTGCATCAGGTGTGGAAAAAGACCAATACGCCGCCGCAGACCATCACCATCATGCCCTGGGCTCGCGGCTATTACCTGCTGACCCAAAAACCCAATGTGGTGCTGTTCGCCACCGCCCGTACCGAGGCGCGGGATCCGCTGTTCAAATGGGCATGCCCCATCGGGTATGCCGAAATCGTGCTGATAGGGCTGGCCAAGAACCCGCTCACCCTCACCAAGCTTGAAGATGCCCAGCAGCACACCATAGGGGCGGTACGCGCCGATGTGGGGGAGCAACTGCTGCTCAACAACGGCTTTGACGAGCAAAAAATCATGGCCGCCAACCGCCTGCCCCAGGCGCTCAAGATGCTCACCTCCGGCAGGGTCGACTTGATCTCCACCAACAAGACCACACTGATGGATCTCATTGCCTCCCAGCAGCTGGATCCCGCCCAGTTCAAGGTATTCTGGATGTTGAGCTCGGAGCAGTTCTGCTTCGCCTTCAGCCACCCGGTCAGCGATGAACTGGTCAAGGAGTTCCAGAATGGCCTGACCCAGGTGCTGGCCAGCAGCGAATTTCAGCAGATCCAGCACAAATACTTCCCCGTGCCCTGACCGCACCATGGCATAAATCGGGGCCCAACAGGGCCCCGATTTATTGCAGGTATAGCGTCAGTGCCGAAGCCAACCGGATCAGCCAGCAGCCGCGATGCAGCCAGGCGTGCCAGCCGCCAATGAGCGAGTCCCCGCCCCTTGTTGCCCCTGCTTAGTCAGCGACCACTATTGCGGCTTGCATCGAGATCGACAGGTTTGGCGGGCTTGATTCAGACGCCTCAGGATTGGGCGCGGCGCTGACGCTTGACCGCATACATGCAGGCATCGGCCTGGCGCAGCGCATCGTCAATGCTGATGCTGGCCGGATCGACAGCCACCACTCCCACGCTGGCACCGGGATAGTTCAGCACCTGGGACGCCAGTGGCAGTTGAACCTGGCTCTGCTCGAACAGACGGCGCTGAAAACAGTGCACGGCAGCCTCGACCGTCTCCTCACCGCTCAGTGGCCCCATGCCCACGGCAACGAATTCGTCACCGCCAACCCGCGCCAGCAGATCGCCGCTGCGCAGGGCTCCCGCCAGCTGCTGCGCCATGGTTTGCAGCAGCAGATCGCCAGCATCATGACCGTGGGTGTCGTTGATCGCCTTGAAGCCGTCGAGATCGATAAAAGAGATCAGCAGGGGATGACCGGTACGTTTCAACAGCGAAAACAGGCGATGAAGCTCCAGCATCAGCGCCCGACGATTGGGCAGGCCGGTCAGGGGATCGCTCAATGCCTGGCGCGACAGCTCGTTGTTGGCCTGTTGCAGCTGCTGCAGCAACTGCTCCCGCTCCACATGCTCGGCAATCAGTCGGGCGAAAAAGGCGATCAGATGCTCAGAACCTGTCACCAGGGGTTTATGCTCGGCGCTGGCGCCGCACAGGGTGCCATAGAGTGAACCGGAAGAGGTCCGCACCGGACTGCTCATATAGGTGCGGATCCCCATCGCCCTGGCCGCAGCCGAATCACCCCAGCGGTCGGCGACGTCGGCGGCATACAGTCGCCCTTCATCGAGCGCCCGCCGACACAGGGTATCGCTCCAGTCAACGCTTACCCCTTCCGGGATCTGCAAGGCGGCACTATTACGGGCATACAGGATATGTTGTGCGCTCTGTTCGAGGTCGATTTGCGTCAGATAGGTCGACTCCAGTCCAGTGACCGTCTCGAGCATTTCAAGGAGAGGGCGAGTCAGGCTCTCCAGATCCCGCGCCGCTGTCACTTGCACTGACAGAGCCTGCAATATTGTGTCCATGCACACCTCTTAGCTTGCATGTCTTGTCCTGAAACGATAGCCAACCCCACTGCCCCACCACAAGCAAACCGAGGGCCAATCAGGCAAAATACCGCCATTTTTATCCCGGCAGTCGATGGACGGCACTCAGGCGAGTCACGCCTCTGGCGGCGGCGCCGATCCGGCTGCGGCCCAAGGGGCTCCCGGCTCACAACCCCAGACTTTCTCACCGGGCTCGGGGCTCGGCCTTTCCCGTTTATTGCCCACCGGCCCCGAGCAATTCCCTGCCGGGAGGGACCTGCCAAGCCCGGCGACCCCGATTGGCAGCCACCTCGTGGCCATAACTTTGAACTGGCGCAAAAAACCATGCAATTCTGACAGTTGCATCATCAATTCCATGGATTGGGCCGAGATGGCTCCGTAATATGGTGGACGGTGCCTGTTGGCCCCCTTGTTCCCTCTGATGGTCAACAGCGCATTGTGGTAGCGACAGCCAGGGGCGGTAGCAATTATTGCGCAGTCCAGCCGGACTCCCGCGCCTGCGGCGATACGCGGGGACGCTCTCTTCGACGGGGTGTTATCTCAACGAACAGACGAGGTGTTATCTCAGCGAACCAGAGGGGAATTCAACGCCGGCGTCTGGCCAGGATGCGTGTCGCACGCCCATCACCTGACCACAGGCTGACGGATGCAGCTGCCGCCTGGCCCAAGGCCCGTCGCCACCGGACGCGACCCGGGTTATTTGACCCGCATCAGGCGATGGCGGGTATCGCCCAGCTCGAACTGGATCACCTGGGAGCGCTGCATGGCCTCGACCCGTTGCAACATGTCGGCGTTGTACTGCTTGCGCCGCATCCACTGCATGGGCTCCTCAAAGCTGCCTTCATTGACGATAAAGGTATCCGTGTAGGTATCGTTCACTATGCTGACCACCCAGATGCGCTGCTGAAACTCCGAGAGTTCGGCAAAGAGCGCGGCCCCGCGGGTCGCGAGCCAGCGCCCTGCTTGGACGATCCTGTTTTTACTGCTGACGAACCGGTTTGCCATAACTGATAAGGGTTGGATAAGAGGAAAGTTCGGCATCCTAGCATCCAGGGGGATAAGGCACCAAGCAATGGGAGGGGCCGCCCTCCCCTTCGGGCAAGACGTTGGGAGCAATATGCACGTAGGGTGCAATAAGCGGAACGCATTGCACCACGGTAACAATCCCCTCTCCCCTTGCGGGAGAAAGGTAGGGTGCCAATAAGCGTGTAGGGTCGATTAGCGAAGCGTAATCGTCCGCGGCAACAGTACCCTCTCCCCTTGCGGGAGACAGGTAGGGTGCCAATAAGCGAAGCGCATTGCACCACGGTAACGTCTTTATGCGGCGATACGGTATCGGCATGGCTTCGCCATGCAGGACACGAGGGCGCTGCCCTCGACGGGGTTTCGCCACCGCTGCGCGGCTTGGCGAGTGACTTTGGAAAGACCCGCTCTCTTTGGCAAATAACACCAAAGGTCTTCTCCCCCACTTGTTCACCCTCCTGCGTCGGGTTCCCTCGGTTCATGCAAAAGGTCTGGTGGAACGACGCAGACGGTACATCCCTGTACCGCCTGCGTCTGCGCCGTCGTCCATGACGGCGCTCCTGACCTTGTGCCCTCACCTCGGCGAACAACAGGTGGGGAAATCCGAATCCTCAATTCCAAGGTCGATTAAGAGTACTCTGTGAGTTCATGGAATTGGCTCAAATTAAAGGTCAAATAAAGAATTTTGACTTTTATATGGCCTTATTTCTCGAGCGCCTGATTACACTGCGCTAATCGAACCTACAAGCTAACCTCATAACAAGGGCAAAAATGAAACTAACCATATTAGATAAAAAAGTAGAGGCTGAGGCCACATGCTATTTATGCAGAGTAAACTTAGCAGACTATATCATTTCAATCCCTGATGATTACAAAAATTTTGATATACAGAGAGGTATTGTAAGCAATAAGTATTTAGATCACTTGGTCGATACTGTTGGAAATGTTCGCCACATCCCCCCCATTGTTCTTGTTACAGGTAACAATGTAGTTAAAGGGGATGTTTTAGAGCTGGAACATTTCAAGATTTTAGATGGTCTCCAAAGAACACATAGGCTAAAGCTAATTTATGACACAATTAACACAATACTTTCAAAGAAAGATACCCCTTTGCCAGATGATAGCATAAATACCTACTATCGGTCTTATTCATCTGAATTCAAGGAGGTAGGTGCAAACCGTCAATTGATAAAAGCCCTAGCCAAATATAAAATAAACAACCTAAACTCCCCCTTAGATTTTTTCAAAAACAATACAATATGGGTTGAGGTATGGAGCAATCTATCTAATGACATGCAAATCAAAAAGATGTTGCTATTAAATGCCGGGCACAAATCAGTAAATATAAAACATCAACTTGAATTATTGTTTTTAGGCACATTATTTAAGCTTGAAGAAATTTCTACAGAGCAAGTTACCTTTGTAAGGGAGAAAGATACAAGCGCCAATCAATATAGTAAGAACAGACTTCTTGGACAGTATCACTTTTCACACATCATATCTTCACTTATATCTCTTTGTGCTGGAAAAATTGTAAATACCAATACCGACTTTGTCAGCGCCCTTCAATCAGGAGACTTGCCTGAAGTTGAAATAATTGAAGGCTTCAATATTGAATTCCTTAAGAAATTCATACATTTCATTTATACATTTGACACGGCGCTAAATATTAGATACGGAGAGACAGGGTTAAAATGGTTAGGAAGAGAGGTGGTTCTAGTAGGATTTTTTGGCGCACTGGGGGCCTTTGCCAAACAACATAATATAGAGCTTGTGACACTCCTAGATGATTTGGAATCAAATATTTATAAAATAGTAGAGGCACTATCAATAAATGAGTTTGAAATAAAAAGAAACCAAATTGAATTAAACAAAGTCAATATTGGTGCAATAAACAAAAGAGCTGTTTATCAAGCCACATATGATCTGATTTCTAAGGAGCCGTTTTCCTCTTGGGAACAGTACTTCGGGGGGACAGTAAATTGAAGTATAGCGACATTATCTACCCCGCCATCACCAAAGTAATAGAGAGCCTACTCGCAAAAATAGATGAATATATTGATGCGATTGCAATGGAGGATACTGAATATCTAGAAGATGCCCATGACCTTTTAAAAACCCATCTTGAAAAGATCACGAACACTTATATAAATGCAGCACCTCCATGCTTAACTAGCATATATAATGATTTAGAAACTGATCAATCTTTTGTTAATTTACCAATAGATAGATTGCACCAGTTAAAAATAACATTGCAACTATCAAGTTTTGTAGAAAACGATTCTGGCCTTGATCTAGATGATGATATTGGATTTGACGAAGATAAATTCTCTTTTTTACAACTAGATGATCATACTATTCCTCGATTTATTTACGGCTATCACAACAGTCATAGCATTGATGATTCATTACTATTCATTGACTTTAGTTCAAAATATTCCAACTCTGATATTTCAGAATCAAGTTTATCTAATGGCTTAATCTCTCTATTAATTCTTAATATATCTCAGGCTGATATAGAAGGGCGCCTTGATTTTTCAAAATCATACATTTTATGTTCAAAAAACACCTCTAATACTGTAGCGATATCCGCCCTCAAGATGAATGCAGCTTTGCAAGGACATGTTATACATACCGAAATATCAATGCAGAAACAATCAGCGTCATCTACTCAACTGAGTAGGATTTCCACAAGACACCCATATTCTCAGTTCGAAGAAACACTTATTATTCTCAGTGAGTTTAACAGCACCTCTGATCTTCTAAGAAAATATCTTTCTATATACCACATCATTGAAAACTTTATGTTTAAGATACCACTAGTTCTTTTGGGAAGAGAGAATAATGGTAACGTATTTTCCCTTAGAGACTTTAGACGGTTAAATGAAGCTATTCAAGATAGAGAACTTCTGGCACTAATTAGTATATTTAAAGAACAAAAAAAGGGTGCATTTTGGAATAGAAGTATTTCAGGGAGCACTTTTAGTAACTTAGTCAAAACGGCGGCACAGAATTCAATTAACGTTGTCGAATGGGACAATACAGATTGCGATACTTTTTTAACCAAGCTACAAGTAAATACTGGTGGGAGGCCATCCATTACATTCCTCACTAATATTGAGGCGAAAGAGTACTGTGAACTATTGTATAAAATAAGATGTGCCATTGTTCATAATAAAGAGACTGAACTTCACTTGTCTTATTTCAAAATAAGTAAAACCATAGCTATTCTTATAGAAAACATATTGATAAAGCCACTCCACAAACTAATCAGTGACTTATTGACTGACAACAGCAGTACAGTCTGGTATTTAGGACCAGAGTTAAAACTCTATCAGACATGAATGCCTTTTTAATTATGACCGAGCATCTTTATATTCTAACAAAATGCATCTAAACAATTGGAGAAGGTTTTCCATCTTATTTAAGAATACCTGTGATATTAAAAAAAACCGCAGCCCTAGGGCTGCGGTTTTTTTATTGGGTCGACCTGTTGGCACCAACAGGGCAACCTGCCTTAGGCACGGCGCCAGCTGGTCTTGCCGGCGCTGTCTTCCAGCACTATGCCCATCTCGGTGAGACGGGCTCTGGCGGCGTCGGCAGCGGCCCAGTTCTTGTCGGCGCGGGCCTGATTGCGCTGAGCGATCAGTTGCTCTATCTCGGCCACTTCGTCATCGGCGTCATTGCCCTTGAGGAAGGCGTCCGGATCCTGTTGCAGGATGCCGAGCACGGCGCCCAGTTCGCGCAGACGGGCACCGAGGCCTGCGGCCACGCTCATGTCTTCGGCCTTCTGGCGGTTGATCTCGCGCACCAGATCGAACAGGGCCGAGTAGGCTTCCGGGGTGTTGAAGTCGTCGTCCATCGCTTCCTTGAAGCGAGCCACCTGTTCATCACCACCGGCAGCGGCAGCCACCGGCAGATCGCGCAGGGCGGTATACATGCGCTCCAGGGCGGCGCGGGCTTGCTTCAAGTTGTCTTCCGAGTAGTTGAGCTGGCTGCGATAGTGGCCGGACATCAGGAAGTAACGCACGCTCTCGGCGTCGTAGTGGGCCAGCACATCGCGGATGGTGAAGAAGTTGCCAAGGGATTTGGACATCTTCTCTTTATCCACCATCACCATGCCGCTGTGCATCCAGGTGTTGACGTAGTCGCCACCGTGGGCGCAGCAGGACTGGGCAATTTCGTTCTCGTGGTGCGGGAACTGCAGATCGGAACCGCCGCCGTGGATGTCGAAGTGGTTGCCAAGGTGCTTGGAGTTCATGGCGGAGCACTCTATGTGCCAGCCAGGACGACCCGGGCCCCAGGGACTTTCCCAGGTCGGTTCGCCGGGCTTGGACATCTTCCACAGCACGAAGTCGAGCGGGTTGCGCTTGGCATCCACCACCCCGACCCGGGCACCGGCTTGCAGCTGCTCCAGATCCTGGCCCGAGAGCTTGCCGTAGTCGGCGTAGGAGTCGACGATGAACATGACATCGCCGTTGTCGGCCACGTAGGCGTGATCCTGCGCGATCAGGCTCTCTACCAGCTCGATGATTTCACTGATGTGCTGGGTGGCGCGGGGCTCGACGTCCGGGCGCACCATGCCGAGGGCATCAAAATCCTGGTGCATGTCGCCGATCAGGCGTTCGGTCAGATCGTCGCAGGTGACGTTGGTCTCGGCGGCGCGCTTGATGATCTTGTCATCCACGTCGGTGACGTTGCGCACATAGTTGAGCTGATAACCGCAGTAACGCAGGTAACGGGCCACCACGTCGAAGGCGACGAAGGTGCGACCGTGGCCGATATGACAGTGATCGTAGATAGTGACGCCACACACATACATGCCCACCTTGCCCGGGTGGATAGGTTTGAATTCTTCTTTTTGACGAGTGAGTGTGTTGTATATCTTCAGCATCTTATGACCACTGCCTGTGAGTAAAATGGCCTGCCATTCTACCCGCATCCGGTGGAGAAAACGAGGCAGAAAACAGGCCGGATCCTGCGTGCCATCTATGCCGCAGCCCCTTGATGGGCTAGAATTGCCACCACTTTATGCCATAGCCGCGAGCCACCTTCGCGCCCGCGCCACATTTGAAAGGACATATCATGGTTACTCTGCACACCAACCACGGCGACATCACTCTGACCCTGAACGCCGAAAAAGCCCCGGAAACCGTGGCCAACTTCCTGCAATACTGCCGTGACGGTCACTACGACAACACCATTTTCCACCGCGTCATCGACGGTTTCATGATCCAGGGCGGCGGCTATGCCCCCGGTTTTGAAGAGAAAGAGACTCGCGCCCCCATCAAGAACGAAGCGGCCAACGGCCTGTCCAACAAGGTCGGCACCGTCGCCATGGCCCGTACCATGGAGCCGCACTCTGCCAGTGCCCAGTTCTTCATCAACGTGAGCAACAACGACTTCCTCGACTTCAAATCCGCCACCACCCAGGGCTTCGGCTACTGCGTATTTGGTGAAGTGACCGCCGGCATGGACGTGGTCAACAAGATCAAAGCCGTCAAGACCGGCAACGCCGGCCGCATGCACCAGGATGTGCCGGTAGAAGACGTGGTGATCACCAAGGTGACCCTTGCAGACTGATCTCTGCCTTCTGCGAGATGAACTGACTGCGGCCCCGGCCGCAGTTTTTCCATCTGCGCGCTTGACCGCCGGCCCGAACTGGCGCCGCCTCGACTATCTGGCCCAGGGCAATCCTCGCCAGCGCGCGGCCCATGCCCTGCTGAACGACACGCCCCTGTGGGGTGAGTTGCAGAGCCTGTGTCTGGATGTGGCGCTGGTGAGCACCCTGGCCATCGGGCTCGACCGGCCAGGCAGCGATCTCGACATCCTCTGCCAGCACAGCGATCCCGTCGCCCTTGCCGACCTGTTTGCCCAACGTCAGTGGCAGAGCCGCGCCCTTGGCAGCGACATCTGGCTGCTGGAGCAGACCCTGATCGATGGCGAGGGCACCCCCTGGCCCATCGAGCTCTATGTCACCCCGGCGCGGGTCGATACCCTCAACGGCTGGCGCCACCTCAGCCTGATGGCCGCCTTGATAGAGCACTTTGGCCACGACTTTTACCAGACACTGCGCACCTTGCGCCTGCAACAAGGGCTGAAAGGGGAAGCGGCAATCTGCCGCCTGCTGAAGTTGCCCGGCGACCCTTATCAGGCGCTGTTGACACTGGAGGGGCGCGACCTTGACCAGCTTGACTGGCGGCCTCAGGCACAGGCACCCTCTGCTCAGCCAGCCACTTTTTCCAGCCATCCAGTTATCAGGGCCCCTTGCACACCATCATGAGCACCCTCTTTATCAGTGACATTCACCTGTGCACCGACCGGCCCGACATGACGGCCGCTCTGGTGCGCTTTCTGGAGCGCGACGCCCCCGGTGCCGATGCCCTCTATGTGCTGGGGGATCTGTTTGAATTCTGGATTGGCGACGATGACCCCAATCCGCTCCATCACGCCATCGCCGATGCCTTTGCGGCCCTGCGCCAGCGCGGCGTGCCCATCTACTTTATCCACGGCAACCGCGACTTTCTGCTGGGCCGGCAGTTTGCCAAGCGATCAGGCATGACACTGCTGGCTGATCCTTGCGTGATCGACCTCTATGGGGAGCGGGTGCTGCTGAGCCACGGCGATCTGCTCTGCACCCTGGATCTGGGCTATCAGAAACTTCGCCGCATCACCCAGCTCAAATGGCTGCGCTGGCTCTTCTTGCGCCTGCCGCTGGCCCGTCGCCTTGCCATCGCCTGCAAGATGCGTGGCCAAAGCCAGATGGAAAACGTGCAGAAGAGCCAGACCATCATGGATGTGACGCCAGCGGCGGTGGACGCACTGCTGCGCCAGCACGGCTGCCGGACGCTGATCCATGGTCACACCCACAGACCCGCCATTCACGATTTCACGCTCGACGGTCAACCTGCCCGCCGTATCGTGCTGGGAGACTGGTTCGAGCAGGGATCCGTGCTGGTATGCCGCCCGGGCGAGCAGCGGCTGGAGCAGCGCACCTTGCCATCGCTCAATCCTGCCGGGGCCCATGAGTCCGACAATCTGTGACCAGCCGACCATCGCCAGCCCTTCGCACCGTCGCCCCCTCCCCTATAATGTGAGCTCACATAGATAACGAGGAGTTGGCCATGGGATTTATCACCTGGATCGTGTTGGGGCTGTTGGTGGGTATTCTGGCGAAATGGATCATGCCGGGCCGTGATGGCGGCGGCTTTTTCATGACGGTACTGCTGGGGATCATCGGCGCCATGGTGGGCGGCTATGTCGGCACCCTGCTGGGTCTGGGCTCAGTGACAGGTTTCAACCTCTCCAGCATCGCCATCGCGACCATGGGGGCACTGATAGTGCTGTTTGTGTTCAACAAGATCCGCAGCTGACCCTCCCCACCCTTATCTTGAACGGGTACAGGGTTGTGTGAAGCTCGTCACCATGCGGCATGGGTATATGGGGGATGATGGCGACCAGGCAGAAACTTCTTTCTCGCCAGCCATTTCCATCAGTTGAGGTTCGTATGCCTGACAACAACACCCTAGCCCATCCCCTTGACGCCAAGAGCATCAACGTCAATGACCCCTATGAGATGAAGCTGTGGATCAAGACCTTCGAGTGCACCGAAGTACAGCTGAAAAGAGCGGTGAAAGCCGTCGGCACCTCGGGCAAGGCCATCCGAAAACACCTCAAGAAGTAGCCGTTCGAGAAATGGTAATCCGCTGAAAAAGCCCCGCGAGGGGCTTTTTGCATGGGTCATCGCCATCATGCGTCAGGCGCAGGATCACAGCACGGACACAGGCTAACAATGGACCAAGGTCGAGCGCATCAGGCCAGCACGCATCCTGGCTTAACGCAATCCGGCAATGGTGAAACCGCCATCGACCAGCAGACTCTGGCCTGTGATGAATCGCGCTTCGTCGCTGCACAGCCAGGCAACCACGTCGCCAACATCGTCAGCTCCACCAATACGCCCGGCCGGTGTCAGTCTCACAAAAGGCTTGAGCGTCTCTTCATTCGCCCCCATCCGTTGTGCCATCGGCGTGTTGATGATGCCGGGATTGACGTTATTGATGCGGATGCCATGAGGGCCTGCTTCCAGCGCAAGGGCGCGGATCATGGCATCCAGCCCGCCCTTGCTGGCGGAATACGCCGCCGAGCCAACACTCGCGCCTTGAGTCAGCCAAGATGACGTATTGACGATAGCGCCGCCGCAACCGGCTGCCGTCATCGCTTCCAGCTCATATTTCACTGACAACCAGACCCCTTTCAGATTGGTAGCGATCACGCGATCAAATTCAACTTCCGTCATCTCGCTGATCGGCGCAAACCCCTCCACCCCTGCGTTATTGAAGGCCGCATCAAGGCGCCCAAAATGAGCCAGTGTCACAGCAATCAGCGCCTTCACCTGAGCACTGTCCGTTACGTCTGTTGGCACCGCAAGCGCTTCCCCGCCCTGGGCGCGGATCAAATCGACGGTCTCCAGCAGTTCAAGCTCCCGTCGTCCGGCGACCACGACTTTTGCACCATCACGGACAAACGCCAGCGCCGCTGCCCGACCAATTCCACTTCCGCCCCCCGTAACCAGCGCGACACTATCTTGCAGACGTAATGATTGAATCATCTCTGTACCTCGTTAATGAAAGACTCGATGGAGGTCAGACTATAGGTGACTTTATTGTCGCGAATAAGCCACCTTATATCGCATGATTTACTGGCCTATATTCAGCAATGGGAAGCGCAGTGCGAACAAATGAATTTGGAGAACTGACTGCATTTGTTGCGGTTGCGGAAGAGAAAAGCTTTCGCAAAGCAGCGGCACGCCTGAATTTGACGGCATCAACGCTCAGCCATGCCTTGCGTGCGCTGGAGGAGCGGCTCGGCGTCAGACTGCTGAACCGTACCACCCGTACCGTTTCGCCGACCCAGGCAGGTCTGGCCCTGCTGGCAGAGATAGCCCCGGCATTCAATGTTATTGCGAATGCCGTCGAGAAAGTAAATGCGTTCAGGGAAAGCCCACAGGGAAGGGTGCGGATCAACACGCCAAGGATCGCAGCTAACATGATATTTCTGCCGCAGTTGCAGAAATTTTGCCATCAGTATCCTGATGTTCAGCTGGAGCTGGCTACCAACGACGGCTTCGTGGATATCATCAGCCAAGGTTTTGATGCCGGTGTACGCATTCGCAGCGATGTTCAGCAAGATATGAGTGCGGTTCGTCTGACGGCAGATTTCCATTCTGCAGTATATGGCTCACCGGCGTACTTCGAACGGCACGCCATCCCGCTGATCCCCGCCGATTTACAGCATCACTTGTGCATCGGACGTCGGGAAATCACAGGAGGGTCCTTATACCGCTGGGAATTCGAAAAAGATGGCAGGCAAATCGCGGTTTCGGTTAATGGTCCGGTGACGGTCGACAACGTCAGCATGATGACTCGCCTCGCGCTGGACGGCATAGGACTGGTCTATACAGCGCAAAGCCCCGAACACGATGACATGGTGACAACCGGCCAACTGATACGGGTTCTGGCAGACTGGTCGATCACCTACCCCGGCTTCTTTCTCTATTATCCCGGCCACAGGCAGTTGCCTGCGGCACTAAAAGCTGTGATCGATTGCTTCCGCTTGCCGTTTTGAACTGGCACGGAAACAACGTCATATGACACAGTTCAGATTTCCTGTGTGTCAGTGCCTTGCGCACTGGCAAAACCTGCTTTGAGCTCATGGATCAAGACAAGTCCCCCTGTAACAGCAAGTCCAGCTCGCGCTCCAACACCGGGATAAGCTTGATGCTGTCGGTCTTGCCATCCGGGATATTGATGAACATAGGGCGACAGTTTCCCACCCCCTGCTGTTGGTAATCTTTTCTTTCATCTCCTGCTCGGTTCGGCTTGCCCTGCTGCAGGTAGACAACGCAGCCGGACCTCATTACTGAGTGATAACCTCATACTAAAGCATTACCAATTTAGGGATATTGATCCAAAAAATAAGATTTAACAATCAATACGTTAAGTGAGAACCTATTCTCTTATAACCAAAATATATAATTAGCATTTAAAATGTCACATCTATCATTGACCATATGTATGTCGTCATTTGGGAATTAAACAATGAGAGATAGGGGGCAAATGGAAAGGCCAGTTGATGATGTCATTCCTCTTGGCTATGACTCTCGGCGTTACGTCCGTTTTGTTCTTTCTGGTGGGGGTTATGTTGTCCAGTGCCATCTAGACAACATCTGGTTTGACGCATTCAGACCTGCGCTAAGGATGAATCTTCGCGACGTCAATATCCGTGGCGTGGGGCTGATGGGCAAGGCACAACTCAAACCTGGAGACAGGCTGATTATTCCATCACCTCAGGACTATTTGATGCATGCAAAGGTAGTTCGTTGTGCGCCAGATCCCCTTTTCCCGAAACTCTACAGGATCGGCCTGGTATGGGACCGGCTCCTTCCCGCTAGAGTGCTTTTACAATGGGAGTCTTTTGTGTTGCCACCTCAGCTTCCTGATTTTCATGAGCAAGTATCTATCTTGGAAAGCTTATCCAATTGAATTTGTGTTCTTTTTAGAGCCCACCATCAACGACGATGTGCATTCCGTCTCAAGCCAGCACCGCCAGTAATGATAACTTAATCAAAAAAGAATTATTGTCACTTGATCCATTCGAATCTCATTGCTAGGCTCCATTTCACGTGGAGCAGAAGTAGATATGTAGCTACGCGGTATCCCTTACATTTCATCAAGGAAAAGGAAATACCATGGAAAGCATCGCTATTGCAGCATCCCAGCTCAACTGGAACGGCGGACAACGCATCACCCTCAAAGCCGGTGACACTGCAACCTGTACTGTGCTGCGTCCCGACCAGCTGTATGGGATCTTCATCTACAACTCGGCCCAAAATGACAACAACGCTGCGGTGAACGTTGTCTGGAGTAACAGCCAACCTCCCTGCCAAATCACAGTACCGGGTACGACGGCCAACGCAGGCCTGGCATCAATGGGCTTTGTGTCTGGCACTGACACTCAAACCATTTCCGTCTCTCTGCCCAGCAACAGCGGCATCGCCCAAGTTGACCTCTGGCTGGGCAGTGTCAGCATGCCGACCAATACTGCCGGTCTGAACAACCAGCCGTTGCAAGCCAACGGTGATCCGGTGCCGTTCAACAAATACACTCGGTACTATGCAGTGCCTCCGTCAAAATGGATGAACCTGACGATCGCCAGTACCATCACCCAGTTCATTTCATGCCAGTTCCGGCAAGACAAGGCGACCGTGTTTGTCGTCAACGAGACCTCCAACGGTCTGCTCAAAGGTCAGATCACCAAGATGGGGCCGACGGCCAGTGAGACCGGGGCAATTACCATCACGACCTCCCAAATCCAAAGCATTACCGAGAACCTGCAGGGCGATGGTTCGCAGTGGGTTTGGATGGATGCAGACAGCCAGCAGAACTCCCAGAGTGCAACCATTGCACTGCAGTCTCTGTAATCGACCCAAGCGTCTTAACATCAAGAAGGCCCCACAATGTGGGGCCTTCTTCTATCTGCCTGACGGTGCCTGAACATGGCATGGGAATGGCGCAGCGCGGCATCATACGTGAAGCCTGTACACGCTCACACCCTCCAAGCACACGGCGGCGACGCCCACCGCCGCGTCTGCGCCACGGAATCCACGCTCTTCCGCTAGCGCCTGCGGGCTGTATCAATAAAATTTTTTACAGAAGTGGATTACCGCAAAACCATAGGCCAAGGCCACGCCAGATAAAGGACCTCGGGCGAGGCTAGGATCTGAAAAGAAGGATCCTTTTTACATTTTTTACAGTTTGGAGGAGCGCTGGATAGCCGCGCTGAAAACGTAACCTATTGAATATATTGGGAGTGTTGTAATTCTTGTGGGGATTTAAATAATCAGGAAGGGTCCAGTTTGCCGCGAGGGAACCGCTGGAAGGCTTTTTGTTTCAGTCGGTTAAGTCTAATGAGGGCCGATTTGATAATTGAAATTTTGAAAGGGGCCGATCAGTCTTGATGCCCTTACCCTCCCCCACGATTGTGCGGTCTGTTCTCCCAAACAATGTGGACTCGCACACCCCCTGGAACATTGTTAAAGTGCCAGCCCGCATAAAACTCAACAACCAATAAAACGCGTAAGACTGAAGGCAAAAGCTATGGTGATAACAAAGTCGCTGGTATGCGCAACGATACCTACACTGCTGCTACAAGTAATCAGCTTTGGCACATGGGCTGAAGGAGAACAAGTTTGCTCGTCAAATCAACTAGCGGCCATCAAGACTCGTTTGCCTTCAAACACCGAGCTGACAGCTAGTGCCTGTAAGACGTTGCCAAACCAGCCAGAGGTAACCTTAATCTCCTACATTTTCCCAGATAATGGGGAGCGCAATGATGATATGTCTCTACCCACCAGTCTCTGGCGAGTAGAACTCATTTCCCAAGGGAAAGTAAGACAGCGGTTTGAGGAAATCATTGAAGAAGATGCCAGTATCCGTATCGGTAGCGCCAGTATATGGCTCGATACAGCGCCCTACCTACTGACCAAAGGAGAACGAGCCTTTGGCGTAAGATTAGATATCGGCTATGGCCCCTCGTGCGCCGATGGTTTTAGGTCCAATTTTTTACACCTCTTCCGAGTGCATGGCGGAACCCTACAGCGCATCATGAACGGCGCCCCTATGCTGCACACCTACATACGAAAAGGCATGCCTTGCTCACCAGAACCAATAGATTTAGAACGGGGCATGTCATACATCCAAGTCATGCCAGAGATGTCGAACGGTCTGCACGATCTTAAAGTTGTAACCAAAGCGAAAACCGAGACCGTCGAGCAGGATGGTTCCTCTCAAACTTCCAGTCAGAGAACATTGAGTACCACCCTGCGCTTCAACGGCCATGAATATCCGATTGGAGAATGGGATAACTTACCGAGCAAGGAGTGGTGGAAGTAAACGGCTATACCCTGCTCCACACGGTAAAATCGTCGGGTATGTACAGAACCCTGTAAAAGCCTGTCCTTCAGCGGGCTTTGCTGTTTTTGGCCGAAGGAGTACCACCACCGGTCCAATCCGCGAGACACAATCGCTATTGCCACCCAGTGGCCATTTGACCAAAAACAAAAAGGCCACTATCGCTAGTGGCCTTCGTAAGTCTTTGATTTTAATGGTGCCCGAGGCCGGAATCGAACCGGCACGACGCGAACGTCGAGGGATTTTAAATCCCTTGTGTCTACCGATTTCACCACTCGGGCACCGCAATCGGTATCAAGTCCGCGTGGCGGGCTTGTCAATATGGAGGCACGTTCCGGAGTCGAACCGGACTAAACGGATTTGCAATCCGCTGCATAACCGCTTTGCTAACGCGCCATGCAAAAGAGAGTTGGCTCTCTATTGTCTGAATTTGGAGCGGGAAACGAGACTCGAACTCGCGACCCCGACCTTGGCAAGGTCGTGCTCTACCAACTGAGCTATTCCCGCATTGGTCTGGCTGACTGCCTGACTACGAGGACGCATTCTAGCGATGTTCCTCGCTCAGTCAACCAAAAATATTTAATACCCTGATCGTTCGGGTGTTTTTTACCCTTTTCCTGCACTTTTACCACTCATGAGTATTTCCCTGCCCCAACGACAGGGAAACACCGTTTTCTACCAAGGCAGAAACTAAAAGCGGGAGTGGTAGGTCAGATCGCCCCAGGCCGCTTTCATGTACTGGAACATGGACCAGAAGGTGAGCACGGTCGCCACATACAGCAGCACGTAAGCGAGCCACACCATCCAGATGTCGTATTGCCAGATAAGGCCGGTGAGCGACACCATCTGGATCATGGTCTTCCATTTGCCAATCCAGCTGACTGCAACCGCGGAACGCTTGCCAAGTTCGGCCATCCATTCACGCAGGGCCGAGATGATGATCTCGCGGCCAATCATGGTCATGGCGGGGATAGTGACCCAGATGGTGTTGTAATGTTCGACTATGACCACCAGGGCCGCTGCCACCATGATCTTGTCAGCGACCGGATCGAGGAAGGCACCGAAGGCGGTTGACTGATTCAGCTTGCGGGCGAGATAGCCATCAAACCAGTCGGTCGCGGCCGCAAGAATGAAGACGACAGCCGCCGCCAGATAGGACCACTGGTAGGGAACATAAAACAGGATGACGAAGACGGGGATGAGCAAAATCCGAAAAAACGTCAGCAGGTTAGGAATATTTGTCATTATTTTCAGCCACTTCTTGTATGCCGCTACATGGTAGCCCCAAGCCGATCACGGATGCAACCGGACAGGCGCCCGCCTTGGTCTATTAATCCATCAATAACCTCAGGATGCGGGCCATTATGGCATTTTCAGCCCCCTTGCGTCACGGCTCTTGTGCATCAGGATCCGGGGTCGAGAGCTATGTTCAGAGCGAACGCAGTGCATCGTGGATCGACTGGGCCAGCTCCTGGCTGATACCCGGCACCTTGGCGAGATCGTCCACACCTGCCTTTTTCACCTCCTGCAAACCCCCCAGATACTTGAGCAGGGCTTGACGACGTTTGGGCCCAACCCCCGGAATGTCCTCCAGGGTACTGCTAGTACGGGCCTTGGCGCGCCGTGCTCTGTGGCCGGTAATGGCAAAACGGTGGGATTCATCGCGAATATGCTGGATCAGGTGCAAAGCGGGCATATCTGCCGGCAAGTGCAGCTCTTCGTGGCTCTCCCCCATGATCAGGGTCTCCAGCCCCGCCTTGCGGGTTACTCCCTTGGCAATGCCCACCAGCAGCGGGTATTTGCCGCCGAGAAACTCCTGCTGACGCGCCAGGATCTCCTCGGCGCGGCGCAACTGACCCAGGCCGCCGTCGATAAAGAGCACATCCGGCACCTTGTCCGGCTCTTGCAGCTTGCCAAAGCGCCGCTCCAGCACCTGCTCCATGGCAGCGTAGTCATCACCGCCGGTGATGCCGTCGATGTTGAAACGACGATACTCGGAGCTGAGCGGCCCCTCCCGGTTGAACACTACGCAAGAGGCCACGGTGCGCTCCCCCATGGTGTGTGAGATGTCATAACACTCCATGCGGGCGATGGGGCGCTCCAGCTCCAGCAGCTCTTCCAGCTGGCTGAAGCGGGCCGTGGTGGTGCTCTTGTGGGCGAGGCGCGAGCGCAGCGCAGTCTCGGCATTGATGGAGGCGAGCTTGATGAAGCGAGCCCGCTCGGCACGGGTACGGCTCACCACCCGTACCTTGTAGCCAGCAGTCTGGCTCAGGGTGTCGGCGATCAGGGTTTCATCCTCGAGGGCGACGTCCAGCAGCACCTCGCTCGGGATCTGCCTGCCCCCCTGCCCCGACAAATAGAACTGCAACAGGAAGGATTGCACCACCTCTTCGAGGGGCGTGTCACTCGGGACCTTGGGGAAGTAGCTGCGCGAGCCGAGTACCTTGCCCTGGCGGATAAAGAGCACATGGATACAGGCTGCGCCCTGCTCGAACGCCACACCAATGACGTCCAGGTCGTCCAGCACGTTGCCGCTCACCGATTGCTGCTCTGTTACCCGGCGCAGCGCCTGGATTTGATCCCGATAGCGGGCCGCTTCTTCGAAGCGCAGATCGCCGCTGGCGGACTCCATCTTGCCCACCAGCTCACCTATCACCTGCTGGTTCTTGCCCGCCAGAAACAGCTTGGCCAGCCCCACCTGCTGGGCATACTCAGCCTCGCTCACCAGACCGGCGACACAAGGACCGGCGCAGCGTTTGAGTTGATAGAGCAGACAGGGACGGGTGCGGTTGGCATAGACGGCGTCTTCGCACTGGCGCACAGGAAAGATTTTCTGCATCAGATGCAGGCTCTCGCGCACGGCGCCGCCGGAAGGGTAAGGACCGAAATACTCCCCTTTAATCTTGCGGGCACCGCGATGCACGCCGATGCGGGGGTGCTGGTGCGCCGTGATGATGATCCAGGGGTAGGATTTGTCGTCCCGCAGCAACACGTTGTAACGCGGCTGGTACTGCTTGATGAGATTGTGCTCGAGGATCAGCGCCTCTGTCTCCGTATGGGTCACCATGACCTGAATATCGGCGATCTGGCGCACCAGGGTACGGGTCTTGATGCTGTCGACATTGGTACGAAAATAGGAGGCGAGCCGCTTTTTCAGATCCTTGGCCTTGCCCACATAGATGACGGTGCCGCCGCTGTCATACATGCGGTAAACGCCGCTCTGGTGCGTCACGGCACTCAGAAAAGCCTTGCTGTCAAAGAGAGGTTCAGAAGTCGTCATGATGGCTCCTGCGACAAAGATCGATCTGGCGCGTCACGGCACTCAAAAAGGCTTTGCTGTCAAAGAGGGGCTCGGGAGAAAAAGTCATCAGCTACTCGACTCAACACAAAGGGACGAAAACGATAAAAGTCAGCATCAACGGAGAGAGCATACTGCGCCAGGCCGGCGAAATGCAAAAAGGCGGCCGGGCCGCCTTTGCTTGCTACACGACAGCCGGTTACAGGGTGTCGGCATCCAGCATGCCATAGCGAATGGCCAGATGGGTCAGCTCCACATCGCCATTGATGTCGAGCTTGCTGAACAGGCGGTAGCGGTAGCTGTTGACCGTCTTGGGGCTCAGGTTCAACTGTTCGGAGATGTCAGTCACCTTCTGTCCCTTGGTGATCATCATCATGATCTGCAGCTCGCGCTCGGAGAGGGACTTGAAGGGATTCTCGTCCGCCGAGGCAAACTGACTGAGGGCCATCTGCTGGGCGATCTCGGGGGAGATGTAACGCTGGCCTGAATGCACCAGGCGAATGGCGTGGATCATCTCATCCGGCGCGGCTCCCTTGGTCAGGTAACCGGCGGCGCCCGCCTGCATCACCTTGGTCGGGAACGGATTTTCTGAATGAATGGTCAGCACTATGATGCGCACATCGGGCCGGATCCGCAGTATCTTGCGGGTCGCCTCCAGGCCGCCGATGCCCGGCATGTTCATGTCCATCAGGATCACGTCAGGATGGTGCTGACGGCAAAACGTAACGGCGGTTTCCCCGCTCTGTGCCTCACCCACTACCTTGATCCCGCGGACATCTTCCAAAATGCGTCTTATCCCTGTACGCACCAACTCATGATCATCGACCAGGAATACATTAATCACCCAAACACCCCGTTTTTTATCTCGTTATACGCCAGTTAGGGTTAACACGGCGTCTTGCATCATAACCAAACTCGTTCATTTGGCAAACCATGGGCGGGAAAAGTTTGAAAGTGCTCGTAAATGGCGTTTGTAATCAAATAATTATATAAAGATTCAACACAAAAAACGGTGCCTGCAGGCACCGTTCAGAGGGTCACATTGATTGCGCTGGCATCAGTTCGCCAGCAGTGCGCGTACCTTGTCCAGATCGGCCTGGGTATCCACCCCGACCGGCGGCGCTTGCAGCGCCTGGGCCACGTGGATCTTCTCCCCGTACCAAAGCACCCGCAGTTGCTCCAGGGCTTCGACCTGTTCCAGCACGCTCGGCGCCCAGTCCACGTAACGCTGGATGAAACCGGCGCGATAGGCGTAGATGCCGATGTGACGCTGGTAGTGATCGCCAATCTGCTCGTGGCTCCCAGCAGCGCGATCACTGGCAGCAAAGCGATCCCTGTCCCAGGGAATGCAAGCACGACTGAAGTAGAGGGCGTAGCCCTCCTTGTCCGTCACGACCTTGACCGCATTGGGATTGAACGCCTCTTCAGCGTCCTGAATGGGTACGGACAGCGTCGCCATGGGCGCGCTCGCCGCAGCCAGGTTGTCGGCCACCTGACGAATGATGGCGGGGGGAATAAGCGGCTCATCTCCCTGCACGTTGACCACGATAGTGTCGGCAGAGAAGCCGTAGTGACGGCACACTTCCGCCAGTCGCTCGGTGCCGGACTGGTGATCCTGCGATGTCATGCACACCTCGACACCGGCTTGCTCGGCAAAAGATGCCAGGGCGCTGTGCACCCGCTCGTCATCGGTGGCGACGATCACCCGATCCGCGCCGGATTGCAGGGCTTTTTCCACCACGTGCTGCACCATGGGCTTGCCATGGATATCTGCCAGCGGCTTGCCCGGCAAACGGGTCGAGGCGTAGCGGGCAGGAATGACCACCACGAAACTCATGACGGCATCTCATCGCTATTGAGCTGGCGAGCACGGTTTTCCAGCAGCACAGGGATCCCCTCTTCCAGCGGATAGGCCAGCTTGTCGAAGCGGCAGACCAGCTCGTGCACGGCCTTGTTGTAATGCAGCTTCCCCTTGCAAACCGGGCAAGCAATGATGTCGAGCAATTTAATGTCCAATGCCAAAATAAACTCCTTCAACGATGTCGAGCGGGCAAGACAACCAGGCCCTTATGATGTCGAGCTATTCAATATTCGATTCCGGGCCGAAATACCCCCCTTCAACCATGTCGAGCGGGTGATATAACCAGGCCCCTATGATGTCGCGTCACAATCCGGAGCCTGAACGCGGCACTGTCAGCGATGGCAGTTTTTGCAGCAAGGTATCGAGCAAGGAGGCAGGCAACTCGGCACTGACCGGCAGATACCACCAGCTATCCAGCGCAAACGTCCGGCACTTGACCGCGTCTTTTTCTGTCATCAGCAGCGGACGCTGCCCGAAGCGGGCGACCAGCTCATCGCGGTCAAACGCATGATGATCCCCATAACCAACCTGCTGGTGCAACTCATACCCCAGCCCGGCCAAGGTAGCAAAAAAGCGGGGGGGATGGCCTATGCCGGCCAGGGCATCCACCGCACTGGGCAAGGGCTCGGTGGCCTGGGCATCATCCCGCACCCGGCGCGGCACATCGGCCACCAGGCGCATGGCATACTCTCCTTTGGCAGGCTCACCGCCATTGCAGATGATGGCATCGACCCGCTTCAACCGGGTAACAGGTTCACGCAGCGGCCCCATGGGCAGCAGGCAGGCATTGCCAAAGCGGCGTACCCCATCCACCACCACCAGCTCGATATCGCGGGCCAGCCCATAGTGCTGCAGGCCGTCGTCGGTGATGATGATATCCACCTCACCGCTTTGCTCCAGCAGCCGCACCGCATCGGCTCGCTTGGGGGCGACCACCACGGGGCAACCACAGCGCCGGGCGATCAGCACTGGCTCATCGCCCGCCTGCGCGGTCGTGCTGGCGGCATCGAGCCGATAGGGGTAATGGGGCGCCTTGCCACCATAACCACGGCTCACCACTCCGGGCCTGAATCCGCGAGCTTGCAACTGCTCCACCAGCCAGATCACCACAGGGGTCTTGCCGTTGCCGCCCACCGAGATATTGCCCACCACCACCACAGGGACAGTGGCACGATAGGCTGTGAACCAGCCACGCCGATAGGCGAAGCGGCGCGCGCCGCTAAGAATGGCAAACAACAGGGCAAAAGGGGCCAGCAACCAGCGCCAGCCGCTCTTGCCGTACCAGAGTTGCTGCAGCATTAGCCCTTGTTACCCACGGAAGTGTTACCGAACTGGATGGCGCGCAGCTGGGCATAGGTACCCTGGTTGGCCATCAGGGCTTCATGATTGCCACGCTCGACGATATGACCCTCGTCGATCACCAGGATCTCGTCCGCCTTCTCTATGGTGGAGAGACGGTGGGCGATCACCAGGGAGGTGCGCGCCTTGCACAGCTCGTCGATAGCAGCCTGGATGTGACGCTCTGACTCGGTATCGAGTGCCGAGGTCGCTTCATCCAGCAGCAAGACGGGGGCATCGCGCAGCAGAGCGCGGGCGATGGCAATACGCTGACGCTGACCACCGGACAGCGAAGCCCCGTTCTCGCCGACCACGGTATCGTAACCCTGGGTCATCTTGCTGACGAACTCGTCGGCATGGGCGATACGGGCGGCCTGCACGATCTGGTCGCGGCTGTATTTCTCTTCCGCCGCATAGGCGATGTTGCTGGCGACAGTGTCGTTGAACAGGTGCACATGCTGGGAGACCAGGGCGTACTGCTTGCGCAGCTCGCTCAGGCGGTACTCGCGAATGTTGACGCCATCCAGCAGGATCTCGCCCTGCTCCACGTCGTAAAAACGGGTCAGCAGGCTGGCGATGGTGCTCTTGCCGGAGCCGGAGCGCCCCACCAGGGCCACGGACTTGCCCGCTTCCACCTTGAAGCTGACGTTGTGCAGCGCAGGGGTGTCCTTGGTCGGGTAGGTAAAGGTGACATTGCGAAACTCGATCTCGCCACGGGCACGATCCAGGGTACGGGTGCCAGTGTCCTCTTCCGGGGTGGAATCGAGCAGACCGAACAGGCTCTGACAGGCGGTGATGCCGCGCTGGAACTGGTTGTTCACGTCGGTCAGGCTTTTGAGCGGCTTGAGCAGCATCATCATGGAGGTGACCATGACGGTGAAAGTACCGGCAGTCAGGGTCGCCTTGACCGAGTCTATGGTCGCCACGTAGAGGAAGACGGCCAGCGCAACGGAGGCCACCATCTGGACGATGGGGCTACCGATGGCATCGGCAGCCACCATCTTCATGGTCTGCTGACGCATATGGTTGCTGACGCGGAAGAAACGTTTCTCTTCCACCTGCTGACCGCCAAACATCAGCACCTCTTTATGACCCTTGAGCATCTGCTCGGTCGAGGTGGTGATGTCGCCCACCGCCTGCTGTATGTGGCGGCTGATCTTGCGAAAACGTCGGCTGATGAGGCCAATGAGGATCCCGACGACCGGGCCTACCACCAGGAAGATCACCGACAACTGCCAGGAGTGCCAGAACATCAGACCGAGCAGACCGATCACGGTCGCCCCTTCCCGCACCAGCGAGACCAGGGTGGAGCTGGCAGCAGAGGAGACCTGACCCGCGTCATAGGTCACCTTGGCCAGCAGGTTGCCGGTGTTCTGGCGGTCGAAGAAACTCATGGGCATGGCCATCAGGTGACTGAACACCTGCTGTTGCAGCCGCATCACCACATGGTTGCCGACCCAGGCCATACAATAGTTGGAAAGGAAGGTGGCACAGCCACGCAGGGCAACGATGCCAAGCACGAAGAAAGGCATCCACTTCAGCACACTGCTGTCATTGCCATTGAGGCCCTGATCGATCAGCGGCTTGATGGAGTAGACGAAGGTGGTATCCACGGCGGCATAGCCCAGCATCCCTATGATGCCGCCGACCAGACCCAACTTGCGATCCCGGACATAACCGAGCAGACGCTTGAAGACAGGCCAGCTGTCTTGTGAGGTTTCTTGTTGCATGAATAGCCGTTAATAAGGGAAATGACGGGGTATTCTAGCCAAAGCTTGGGCATCCACCAAGCGCCGCCATCTCGATACCCGCAACCCAAGGGGGAAATGACGGATTAATGCCCAAGCCAAAACTTGAACATCCACCAGGCGCCGCCATCTCGATACCCGCAACCCAAGGGGGAAATGACGGATTAATGCCCAGGCCAAAACTTGAACATCCACCAGGCGCCGCCATCTCGATACCCGCAACCCAAGGGGGAAATGACGGATTAATGCCCAGGCCAATGCTTGGGCATCCACCAGCTGCCACCTCGTCGATACCAAGGCCCCAAGTCGCGCTCGGCGCGGATATTGAGCCCGCCAGACGCGGGTTCAATCAGGATGGCGCCATCCTGTCCGGTCACCCATTGGCGAGCCTGTCCATACCTGGCAACCACTTCGGGGCGAGGAAAACCCCACTGATTGAGATACCCTGCGCTGTGTACCACATAGCCCGCCCCCACAGCCTCGACAAAGGGCACAGTGGATGAGGTGCGACTGCCGTGATGAGGACTCACCAACAGGGTGCTGGCCAGACCTTCTCCCTCCAGCAACACCAGGCGCTGCTCTGCACGCTGCTCTATATCCCCACTGAGCAGCACGCTGTGTTGGCCATCGCTGATGCGCACCACACAACTGTCGTTATTGCGGCCATGCCCCGGGCGTTCCGGCCACAGCACCGCAAACGTCAACCCTTGCCAGCGCCACTGCTGGCCACGCTCGCATAGCAACACTGCCGGCTCGAATGCAAACGAGGACAACTCCCCCCGCACCGGCAATGCCTTCAGCAACAGTTGGCGATTACCGGCATGATCCCTGTCTTTATGGCTGATAATGAGCCGGTCCAGCTGCTTGATCCCAAGATGACCCAACACAGGCAAGATCACCGCTTGCGCCATGTTGTAGCCGCCGGGATAACTGTCGCCGGTATCATAGAGGATGGCCCGCTCACCTCGGCTGATCAGCACCGCCAACCCCTGCCCCACATCCAGCACACGCAACTGCCACCCTTCGGAAACAGGCCAACAAGCCAATAACAGAGCGACACCACCTGGCAACCAGATCCAGCGCGCCTGATACCAGCGCCAACCGAACCAGAGCAATAGCAGCAGGGCGCACAGCGGTACCCACCAACCGGGAAGTGGCCACCAGAGCTGGAATCTGGCAGCCAACCAGCCGAGCAGGCCCGTCATCCAACCGAGACCCAGATCTGCCACCCAGAAGAGCCCATGGCCCACCGCGGGTAAAAGCAGCGAACAGAGAACACCGAGCAAGGCCAGCGGAATAATGACAATGCAGAACAGCGGCAACGCCAGCAGGTTGATCATCATGGCCAATGGCGCTACGCCCTCGAACAGCGCCAGTTGCAGGGGTAACAGACCGAGTAACAACCATAACTGGAGCTGCCACAACCGTGGCTTGGCATTGAGATAGCCCACCAGCAGCAAGATGGCGACCGCCAGAAACGAGAGCCAGAATCCGGCCGAATAGAGAGCAAAAGGATCCCACAGGCAAAGCACCACAAACGCCCACAACCAGACCCGATAGGCGGGCCAATCCCGCTTGCTCCAGCGCAACAGGCTCCACACCAGCACCATGATGAGGGCACGCTCTGTGGCCACTGCAAACCCTGCCAGCCAGCTGTAAATGGCGGCAAACAGCAGGGCGACCACAATGGCCCCCCTCAGCCCGAACAGCCGCCCAAGCCACCAGCCGAGCACGGCGACCAATGCGATATGCTGGCCGGAGATGGCGATGATATGGGTCAGACCACCGCCACGAAAAAGATCCCACTGCTCATCGCTGATACCGCTGCGCTCGCCAAAGGTGAGGGCCGCGAGCAAGGGAGCCTGGGCCAATCCCTGCCAACTGGCGGTGGCCTTTGCCAGCCAGCGATCACGCAAACCAGGGGAAGCTGTCTCTATATCTATGACGCGGCGCAGGTTGCCGGTGGCGTTGATCCCCTTGCCAAGCAGCAGACGTCGCCCATCCATCCCCGCCTCGTTGGCAAGACCATGGGCCGGTTTCAACGACGTCACCAGGGTCACTGAGCTGCCCGCCGGCATGGCTGGCAACTGTTGATAGGCGTTGACCCGGATCAGGGGCTCAGGCGTCACCTCTCGCTCATCAAGGGAGGTCACCCGCAGCAGCAGCCGGACAAATTTATCACCCTGAGGCTCTGCACTTTGCAGCCGTGCGGTTATGATGTGGCTCCCCTGCGCTCCCAGTTGATCCAACCAGGCGAGTCGATATGACAGATTGGCCTGCATCCAGAGGACGCCAAGCAGGAGAAACAACAGCCGCCAGGCACGATAATATGCAAGGGGAACCAGCAGGCAGAGCATGACGCCCCCCCATGCGATGGAAGGCAACCATGGCCAGAGTAACGAGGAGCTTGCCCCAAGGGCAAACGACAACAAGCGCAGATCCATGGTGCAAGTATTTAGCAAGGTTTCAATATGCCCAAACGAATCATCAAACGCTGGATGCCGGATCAGAAGACGCTCAAAGAAAACAAGCGCTTGCAGTTGTTTGGTAACCTGTTGCTCGACAACAACCTCTGGCACCTCAATCGCCGTTCCGCCGCTGGCGCCTTCGGGGTCGGCCTCTTTATGGCCTGGATCCCCGTGCCCTGCCAGATGCTGCTGGCGGCTGGCGGCGCCATCGCCTGCCGGGTTAATCTGCCGCTGGCCGTCGCCCTGGTCTGGCTGACCAATCCCATTACCATGCCTCCCCTGTTTTATGCCGCCTATCGGGTTGGCTGCCTGCTGCTCGGCCACCCCGCCCAGCATGTCGACATCGAGTTTACCTGGCACTGGCTGAGCTCTGTGTTTGAAACCGTGGCACCGCCCCTGCTGCTGGGGTCACTGGCGCTGGCGATGCTGAGTTCTGTGCTCGGCTATGTCACGATCCGCCTGATGTGGCGTTTGAGCATCATTCGTCAATGGCGCCGCCGCAAGGCCCGTGCATGAAGCTGCCCCGTCTCAAACTCGACCCCGATACCCTGCGCCAACAGAAGTGGTTTGCGCTGTTTGGCGATCGCCTGCTGGCACCAGCCTTGTGGCAAAGAGGCAGTCGCGCCCTGAGCGGCGCCGTGGCGGCCGGTATCTTCGCCTGCTGGATCCCGGTCCCCATGCACTCGCTGATCGCCGTAGCTCTGGCACTGGCGTTCAGTCTGAATCTGCCACTTGCCCTGCTGGCGGTCTGGTTCAACAACCCGGTGACGCTCCCCTTCATGTATCTCTATGCCTACCGCACCGGTTGTCTGGTGCTGCACAAGACGCCGGAGCCATTCCATCTCACCTGGTCCCTGCACTGGCTTGAGCACGAAGCGGCAACCCTGGTGCCCCCTTTCCTGCTCGGTAGCCTCTTGCTGGCGGTGCTGACGGCCATTCTGGGGGCTGTGCTGACGCTACTGTTGTTGCAACTGGGCAAGCTGATCCGTCCCCGCTGACCCGGCAACCCCTTGTCAAGACAGACCTTGTCCTGACAAGGGGGCTATCCCCTTGCTTCCCCTTATCCCTTGCCTGCCCCCGCTTGCCATCATTTGGCTCTGCCGCCACACTCCTTGTAGCTAGCTGCCCCACACCACCCGCCAGGACAAGGAGTCCACCATGGCCGCACCACTGACACTGGCCTATGCCAATGGCCAACCGCTCTCCCTGCTACCGGCCATGGCCAATCGCCATGGTCTCATCACAGGTGCCACCGGCACGGGTAAAACCGTCACCTTGCAGGTACTGGCGGAGGGATTCTCCCGCCTCGGGGTGCCGGTCTTTCTGGCAGATGTAAAGGGAGATCTCAGCGGCCTGGGCGCCGCCGGTGCCAGGTCGAGCAAGCTGGATGCCCGACTTGCCCAGCTCGGTATCCCAGCCCCCGCCTTTGCCGCCAACCCGACCCTCTTCTGGGATCTGTTCGCCGAGCAGGGGCACCCGGTGCGCGCCACCGTCTCCGACATGGGTCCCTTGCTGCTGGCCCGTTTGCTCGGCCTCAACGACACCCAGAGCGGGGTGCTGGAGCTGGTATTCAAGGTGGCGGACGACGAGGGCTTGCTGCTGCTCGATCTGAAAGACCTGCGCGCCATGGTGCAATTTGCCGGTGAGAACGCCAAATCCCTCACCACCCGCTACGGCAATGTGTCGACCGCCTCCATAGGCGCCATCTTGCGCAACCTGCTCACCCTGGAGAGCGCGGGTGGCGGTCACTTCTTCGGCGAGCCCATGCTGGACATTCAGGACTTGCTGCAAACCGACGAGGTCGGCCACGGCCATATCAATGTGCTGGCGGCCAGCAAACTGACCCAGTCCAGCCGCCTCTATGCCTGCTTCCTGCTCTGGCTGCTGTCCGAACTGTTCGAGCAATTGCCCGAGGTGGGCGATCCGGACAAACCCGTGCTGGTGTTCTTCTTCGACGAAGCCCACCTGCTGTTCAACGATGCTCCCAAGGCACTGCTGGAAAAAATAGAACTGGTGGTGCGCCTCATCCGCTCGAAAGGAGTGGGCGTCTATTTCGTGACCCAGAGCCCGGCCGATATTCCCGACAGCGTGCTGGGGCAATTGGGTAATCGGGTTCAGCATGCCCTGCGCGCCTTTACTCCAAGTGACCAAAAAGCGGTGCGTATCGCCGCCAACACCTTGCGCGCCAATCCGACCTTCGACGCGGCTGGCGCCATCACAGAACTGGGGGTGGGCGAAGCCCTGGTCTCCCTGCTTGATGAGAAGGGTCGCCCGAGCGTAGTGGAACGCGCCTTTATCGCCCCGCCAGCCAGCCGCATCGGGCCACTGAGCGAGGCAGAGCGACTTGCCCTGATCCGGGGTTCCCTGCTCTATGGCAGATACGAGACTCGCGAGGATCGCGAGTCAGCCTTCGAGCGGCTCAATGACGGCAAGAGGGAAAATGCAGGCTCGCTGACTGACCCCACAGAGACGCCGCCAGCGACGGGAGGTCTGTTCGATACCCTCAACGGCATTCTGTTTGGCCGAACAGGCCCGCGCGGAGGCCAGCATGATGGTGTGGTGCAGACCGCAGCCAGGAGCGTGGCCCGCACCATAGGCAACGAAGTGGGGCGCCAGCTGGTACGCGGGGTGCTCGGCTCTCTGCTGGGAGGCAACAAGCGACGTCGCTGAGGTGCAAACAGCAGGAACGAAAAAGCCCGCCAGAGATCCTAGCGGGCTTTTTACTGAGCGAATATATCACCGAACAACGAGGGCTCGCTTACAGCACCTTGGCGATGGCCTCGCACAGGGGATCTATGTTGGCACGGGTGATCCCGGCCACGCTGATCCGGCCTGAACCGACGATGTAGATGGCAAACTCGCTCTTGAGCTGTTCAACCTGATCCTTGGAGAGACCGGAGAAGGAGAACATGCCGTTCTGCTCGCGGATAAAGCTGAAGTCCTGGCTCACGCCGAGGGCCGCCAGCTTCTCTACCAGCAGCTCGCGCATCTCGCGAATGCGCACTCGCATGGCCGCCACCTCTTCAACCCACTCTGCATAGAGGGCCGGATCGCTCACTACGGCAGTGACGACAGCAGCACCGTGTGACGGCGGGTTGGAGTAGTTGGCACGGATAACGGTCTTGACCTGGGTAAAGGCCACATCGGCAATCTCTTTGCGCGCGCTGACCAGAGTGAAGGCGCCGACCCGCTCGTTGTAGAGGCCGAAGTTTTTGGAGAAAGAGCTCGCCACCAGCAACTCGTCATGGCACTCGGCAAAGATGCGCAGACCTTCGGCATCTTCTTCAATACCACGGGCAAAGCCCTGATAGGCGAAGTCAAACAGCGGCAACCAGCCAGCGGCGGCGCTCTGCTTGGCCAGGGCGCGCCACTGATCGCTCGTGGGGTCGATACCGGTCGGGTTGTGGCAGCAGCCGTGCAGCAGCACCAGTTCACCTGACTGAACCTCGGCCAGCGAGGCTTGCATGGCGGCAAAGTCGAGCCCCTTGGTAGCGGCATCATAGTACTTGTACCACTTGACGGAGAGGCCAGCGGCCTGGAACACGCTCACATGGTTGGCCCAGGTGGGATCGGAGATCCAGATGGTCTTGGCCAGACCGTTGCGCACCACGAACTCGGCGGCGATGCGCAGGGCACCGGTACCGCCCGGCGCCTGAGCTGTCTTGGCGCGACCGCTGGCGACCAGCGCTGAATCTTGCCCGAACAGCAGTTGCTGCACTATGCGGCCATATTCGATATTGCCTTCAATACCGAGGTAGTTCTTGGTCTTCTCGTCGGTAAGCAGCTTCTGTTCTGCTTTCTTGACACAGTGAAGGATTGGGGTAGCTCCGGTCTCATCCTTGTAGATCCCGACCCCCAGATTGATCTTGTGGCTGCGAGAGTCAGCGCGGAAGGCTTCGGTCAGGCCCAGGATCGGATCCGCTGGGGCGGCAACAACCTTTTCAAACATGGTATTCCCTGTATTCCGTTGAGTTCGTTGGTGGCAAAGCGTGTTGGCAAACCGTCTGTCGCACGCAAAAACGTGGCAGACAAAAGCGCCCGTTTGACGAGCGCTTCGTCAACTCTTTATATCACTGCGCTCAATGGGGGAAAACCGCTTTCTCAACGGCATCTGCAGCAATATCAACCGATGGCATGCCATGCTGGCGCCAGGGCGCACACCTCGGCAGACAAGCCACCATTGGACTCAACCAAACCGCTACAAACTGCTAACAAAGGTCTGGGGATACGGCTCGGTTCCCAGGGGCGAGAATCGGTCAGCGGCTGGGCATAGGCTGCCATTATGGGGGGCAAGCCGGTTGGCAACCACCAGCTGGCAGGACGACCGAGCCGCTGGGCCAGTGCCAATACCCGATCCACTCCGGCAGGATCGAGAGAGGTGAGATGGCTCCACTGTACCTTGGGCGGCAACGCCGCCACCATCTGCTGCAAGGCGAGCTGGGCAGTGGCGGGCGCCCAAACCAGCAGGGTTCCTGCACAAAGGCTTAGCTCAGCAAAGGCACCGACACTGTCGGTGGTGATCACCCGCTCAATCTCCCCCTCCCCCCACAGTATCTTGCCAAGGCCTGACAGTGTGCGCTCCGGCACAGCCACTTCCCCCAGCGCCTGCAACCAGGGCGCTGCATCGAGCAGGGTGCCACCGCTGAAAAACAGGCTGAAAGGCACAGGCGCTCGCAGCCGCAGCAGCTGATCGGCACAGAGCCGAATTCCCTTGTCCTCGAAATCGATCTGCTCGACCGGACTGAAGGTAGCCTCAGGTTTACGATAGAGTGCTGCCAGTACCCGATCGTTGACCCGCTCCCCCAGTTGCCAGCCATGGGCCTGCAGCCACTCTTCAGGTTCAGGGGGCGCGGTGGCAATCTCGGCCAGCATCAGCTCGCGAGTCAGGTAACGCCGTCCGGCCGGGGTCAGCTCATAACTGTGATTGCCAAGGGCAAGCAGCAACTGGTTGTCCTTGAGCAAACCCACCAACGGCAGGTACTGACGAGCCCGGATCACCACAGGAGAGTGGTCCAGTAACTGGCGAGCCAGTTGCCGCCATTGCGGGTGACTGAAGTCAATCAAGCGTTGCCCTTCCCTGTTTGTCGAGCATCCTTCAACGAGTGGAATAATCTAGCGATTCACTGGCAGAGAGCCAAGGGCAAAAAAGAGACAACGTGAACTGGCGCAGGCGGAAATGGGGAAGCATGAACGAAGTAGGCAGAAAAAAAGTCAGGATCGGATAAAGCAAAACGGCCAAGCAAGCTTGGCCGTTTATCAACTCAATCTACGCCAAGGCTAGATTAGAAGTTGTATTGCAGAGCAGCAGTCCAATTGTCGTCTTTGCCTTCAACACCGTTGATTTTGTACTCGGTGTAAGCTTTCAGCTTGGAAGTGAACGAATACTGAACGCCCAGCAGGGTAGCATCCATCAGGTCCTCGTAGGAAGAACCGCTCAGGTTGGAATTTTCTTTGCCTTCTTTGAAGTTGTAGCCGGCCAGGAAGGTCCAGGCATCAACGTTGTAGGTAGCGGCCAGTTCGTAACCACGACCCTTGTCTTTGCGACCAGAGGTATCATTCTTCACATCAGCTTGGGTGTAAACACCAGCGAAGTTGAAGCCGTTGATAGCGTAGTGTGCGCCCAGCGCCCACTCGGATTTCTCACCGGTAGCGTCTGTGGTCTTGGCTTCCAGATCGGAGTAAGCATAACCGGCATTGAAGCCCAGACCGAAGTCAAAGTCATACCCAGCTGCAGCTGCATATGCATACTTACGCTTCACATCCGGGAAGACGGTAGACTTGATGCCACCAGCAACGTCAGTGATTTTCTCAACGGTATCATCGTTGGTTTGATAGGACAGCTTGCCCTTGAAACCACCGATGGCGTTGGAGTAGATAACCTGGCCTTCTTGACGACCGTCGTAGAAGTTACCTTCACTTCCCCACTCGTTGAAGATATCGGTCGGCTCCAGCACGTCGTAAAGTGCGGTATCGGTTTGACCGAAGATGATCTTGCCGTACTGGGTACCGTCAAAACCAACATAGATGTGACGGGAGTCAAACTTGTTGTCGGAGTTTTCAGCGGAAACTTGCCACTCGGTCTTGGCGATACCGGACCAAGTGTTGTTCAGCGCAACTTTACCGGACCAGCCCAGACGGGAGGAGCCAATCAGTTCGCCATCAACATCTTTGTAACCAGAAGCGGCTTTAGAGTCAGCTTCGTTGGTGTCACCGTAGTAGTTAGCCTGAACCCGACCGTATACGTCAAAGGTGGTACCGTCTTTGTCATAGATCACTGCGGCGTTAGCGGCGGATGCAAACAGAGCCGGGATAGCAATAGCCAGAATTGTCTTTTTCATAGTTTCCAATGCCTACTGTAATTAAACACTAAGTTGTTGTTATTCCCTGTGTTAGCGATGTTCTTTGCATCACTATGCAGCCGAGACTAGCACCGGATTTTTTGAACCGCAATGAAAAAACTTGGAACTTTTTACCAAACTCATAGTCTTAGCGAAAAAAGTGTGATCTGAATCTCATATTATTTGCATGCCAAGGGAAAACGTTTACAGCGATAATCGCTGGCTTTATCAGACCACTTTGGTGATTTATCGCACAATAGCGACGGCGCACCTTATAAATAGAAGAAGAGGTCAAATTTGTGCGCTGAGCCATGCCTCGACCCGGGTTGGCAGTTACAGGTATCCTGTCTCCCTTCACTCCCCGAAACGGTCTTTTCTTTCATGCTCTCTACCCGCCTCAAAGCCGCCATTCGCAATACCTATCGTCAAATTGCCGATGGTTTACCCGGTTTTGTACCGCGCAAGGAGCAGAATTTTCTGGTAGCGGAGATCGCCAAGACCCTGACCGGGGAATATGACAAGCAGCGCCGTATTCTGGTGGCCGAAGCGGGCACTGGTATCGGTAAATCCCTCTCCTATGCCCAGGGCGCCATTCCGGTGGCACGGCTGACCCAGAAGAAGCTGGTGATCTCCACCGCCACTGTCGCCCTGCAAGAGCAGTTGATCCACAAGGACCTGCCCTTTTATCACCGCCACAGCGAACTGCCATTTCGCTTCATGCTGGTCAAGGGCCGTCAGCGTTACTGCTGCGAGCATCTGCTGGAGCAAGCTGCCAGCGGCACCGAAATGGCCAACTTCGAATTCAACTTCGACGCACTCAGCAAACACAAGCCATCCGACTCTGACAAGGAGCGCTATCAGGCGCTGTGGCAAGCCTATACAGACGGAAAATGGGACGGCGATCGGGACAACTGGCCAACGACCATTCCCGATCTCTGCTGGAATCGCATCGCTGCCGACCGCCATACCTGCAACAAGGCGCTGAGCCATCATCAGCACTGCCCCTTCCATCGCGCCCGCAACGACATGGATGCCGCCGATGTGCTGGTGGTGAACCATGCCCTGCTGCTCTCGGATCTCACCATGGGTGGCGGCATCATTTTGCCGCCCCCCGATGAGTGCCTCTATGTACTGGATGAAGCCCACCACCTGCCCACCATAGCCCGGGATCACGGCGCCGCCTCGGCGAGCGTCAAGGGTTCCCGCCGCTGGCTGGAAAAGTTGACGCAAAGCGCAGGCAAACTGGCCAGGACGCTGAACAAGGACAGCCTGCTCGATCCCCAGTTGAAGCTGCAGGATGCACTGGCCTCACTGCAACCGGATCTCAAGGCCCTGGATCAGTGGCTGGGTGCCAACGACAAGCTGTTCAATGGTGAGGCGCATTATCGATTTGCCGAAGGCGTATTGCCCGATCCCCTGCCCATGCTGGCGGAAAATCTGAAAGAGGCGAGCAAGAAGGCGCTGCGGGCACTGGACAGGATGCAGGGTGCCATTGGCGAAGCCTTGAAAGATGGCGAGATCCGGCGCAAGGAGGCCGAGCCCCTGCTGGCGGAGAGCGGCTTCTACCTGCAACGGCTGGAGAGTTTCTGCGCCCTGTGGGAGATGCTGGGGCGCCATGTGCCCGAGGGCAAGACACCCCTCGCTCGCTGGATGGCCAAGAGCGATGATGGCGACATCTGGTTGCACGCCTCCCCCATAGAGGTGGGTTATCTGCTGGAGGAGTGGCTCTGGTCCAAGTGCCTCGGCGCCGTGCTGGTGTCAGCCACCCTCACCGCCCTCTCCTCTTTCAGCTATTTTCGCCATCAGGTGGGACTGAAAGAGCATGACGGCACCCGTTATCTGCGCCTGCGCTCCCCGTTTGACTACCAAAAAGCCGAGCTCTATCTGCCCAAGATGGAACATGAGCCCAGCTCCCCCGCCTTTACCGAGGAGCTCATCAGTGTGCTGCCCCGCATACTGGCAGGCAAGGAGGCAAGCCTGGTGCTCTTTTCCTCCTATCGGCAGATGAACGAAGTAGTGGCAGGGCTGAGGGCCAAGGGACTCTCCTTGCTGGTACAGGGTGAGGCATCCCGCAATGCACTGCTCACTCTGCACAAACAAAAATGCGATGGCGGTCAGCCCAGCATTCTATTTGGCACCGGCAGCTTCTCGGAAGGGCTGGACTTGCCCGGTCACTACCTCACCAACCTGGTGATCACCAAACTGCCGTTTGCGGTGCCCAACTCGCCAGTGGAAGAGGCCACCGCCGAGTGGGTAGAGAAACGGGGTGGCAACCCCTTCCTGCAACTGACGGTGCCGGAAGCCTCTCGCAAGCTGATCCAGGCCTGCGGCCGCCTCATTCGCAAAGAGGCGGATCGGGGCCGGGTCACCATCCTCGACAGGCGTCTGCTGACCAAGCGCTATGGCAAGGGACTGCTCGATGCATTGCCCCCCTTCAGTCGCCGGATTGAATAGGGCCAGCTCTGAACTGGCCAGCATGGCCCACTGGCATGACCACTGTTTCATAGCAAAGTGAGCAGCAGGGTAAATATGAGGCACCATAAACGCCTATTGCCGCCCTTGGGCAAACCTGTAAAAATGAGCCCCTGTTTTTCAGTGGGCAATCGCCTGACTGTTCAAGGAGATGAAATGAAACTGACTGTTCTGGTGCCGGCTCTGGCTGGTCTTTTGTGGGCAGGTAGTGCCCTGGCCGATGCCCAATTGGAAGTCACCAATCCTTATGTTGCCCAGTTGATCGATGGCCAACCCATCAATCCCAAGCTGCTCGACAAGAGCAACACCTACCCCATCAAGGCGGGTGACCATCAACTGGTCGTCGCCTTCGAAGGCAACTACTCCAGCCGTAGCGACATCAAACTGGTGACCGCCGAGCCGCTGGTGATCAACTTCACCGCAGCCGACAACCAGAAACTGGTACTGGACTTCAAGAAGCCGCGCAACGAAAGCGAAGCCAAGCAGTTTGTAAAGGATCAAAAAGTCGTTCTGAAAGACAAGAACAGCGGCCAAATCGTTGCCAGCGAGCAGTTCGTGATGCCAAAGGTCGAAGGCTTCCAGCTGACCCGTGACTATCAGCAAGAGCTGCTGGGCATGGGCAAAGCCTTCAACCAGCCGACCACAGTCGCCGTTTCTACCGCCGCCGTCATGGCCGCCGCCAGCGCGCCGGTACAAGTTGCCCCGAGCAAGGCTCAGAGCAATCCGGAAGCCCTGACCCAGCTGCAGAGCTGGTACAACAAGGCCGACGCAGAAACCCGCAAAGCCTTCCAGATCTGGATTATCCAGCAGCAGTAATGGCGTATCGTGCAAAAAGGGGAGCCTGGCTCCCCTTTTTCATACCCCATCCGGTCTGACACCCATGTCACTGCGCATCTTCCATCACCCTTATTACTCCTCTCTGGCGCTGCCCGCACGCCATCGCTTTCCCCTGGCAAAATACCAGGCCCTGTTTCAGACGCTCAGCACCCGGGGCTATCCGCTCCAGGAGACACAAGTCGCAACCCGAGCGCAGATCTGCCGGGTTCACGACAGTGACTATGTGAGTGCCGCACTTGCAGGCCAGCTTGACGATAACGCCATTCGCCAGCTCGGTTTTCCCTGGTCGCCACGGCTCATCGAGCGCACCCTGCTCTCGGTCGGGGCTACCCTGGCCGCCAGCCGCCACGCTCTCGAACAGGGCTGCGGACTGCAGATATCCGGCGGCTATCACCACGCCCACCGGGCTCATGGCAGCGGTTTTTGTCTGTTCAACGATCTGGTGATTGCTGCGCAAACCTGCCTGGACGAGGGACGCTGCGATCAGGTGCTGATCGTGGACCTCGATGTCCATCAGGGGGATGGCAGCGCCGCCCTTTGTGCCGGGCGGCGTGACATCATCACGCTGTCGCTGCACGGGGAGCACAACTTTCCCCGCCACAAGCCGGCCTCCCATCTGGACTTTGCCCTGCCAAGCGGCATGCAGGACGATGCCTATCTCGACACCCTGGCGCAGGCACTCACTCTGGCGCTGCGCCTGTACAAACCCGACCTCGTCCTCTATCAGGCCGGGGTCGATGTGCACCATGCCGACGAGCTCGGCTATCTGGCCTTGAGTGATGAAGGCATTCGCCAGCGGGATGCCATGGTATTTGACTGTGCAATCAAGCATGGGTTGCCTGTCGCCGCTGTGCCCGGTGGTGGTTACCGTCGGGAATGGCAACAGCTGATCCCGCTGCACATGACGCTGTTTGAGGAAGCGCGCAAGCGCTTTGGCCAAACCAGCATGCCTGCCGTGTACCAGGATTCATAAAAAGAAGAGGCGACCCCTTGGGTCGCCTCTTCTTTATTATCTTGTCTCTTTACCTCAACCACACAGGCGTCAAACGGTCCGCTCACGCTTCGCGAACCTGCCTTGGCGGGATAACGTTGAACCTACTTTTGACGCTTCCTGGCGTACTTGCGACGGGCGCGCGCCTGACGCTCATCTTCCCGCTCGGCCTTCTCCTTGGCCTTTTGCGCCGCGTCCTCTTCGGCCGCGACTATCTCGACACTCACCATCTCGGGAGTTTCCAGCGAGATGCGGCCCAGCAGGCCGGAGCGGAACTCGTTCACCAGGATTTCTGACGCCTTGTGCAGGTCGGCCAGGCCGCCTTTGCGCATGAAGGCGCGCTGGCGGGCGATCATCTCCAGCAGCTCGATCTCGGTTTCCGGCAGTTCGCTAATCTGGTAGCGCGCCTTGATGCGCTCCGGATAGGCCTTGATAAAGTAGTCGGCGGCGAACATGGCGATGTCGACATAGTCAAATACCGTGTCCTTGATGGCCGCCGTGACCGCCAGACGATAACCGCAGGAGGGCGGGTTGAGCTTGGGCCAGAGGAAACCGGGGGTATCTGTCAGGACGACGTTGTTGTCCAGCTTGATCCGCTGCTGGGACTTGGTCACCCCTGCCTCGTTGCCCGTCCGGGCTATGATGCGACCAGCCAGGGTATTGATCAGGGTGGATTTGCCCACGTTGGGGATCCCCATGATCATGGCCCGCACGCCGCGCAGCTCCAGGTTGCGCTCCGGCAGCATCTCGTGGCACAGGGTCAGCAGCTGCTTGATCTTCTCGGGCTCCTGCTGGGTCAGCGGCAGGGCCTTGATCCCTTTCTCCTTTTCCATGTGGGCCACCCACAGCGCCGTGATCTCGGGGTCGGCGAGATCCGCCTTGTTCAGCACCTTGATCACAGGGGTATCGCCACGCAGCTCGGGCACCAGCGGGTTTTCGCTGGAGAAGGGGATGCGGGCATCGAGCATCTCTATGATGACATCGACCTGTGGCATGACCTCGGCAATCTCTTTGCGGGCCTTGTGCATGTGGCCGGGGAACCAGTTGATGGACATATCCGTTACTCTCTAAATAGGGGCTGCGGGCGCTGGCTTGCTATGGAACGAGCGGCGGGCGATGGCAGACGTCAGGCGTCGCAAGGGGGCGCATTTTACCTGCTGGCGCCCCGATTTGACAGGTCATTCTAGCCATCAGGCCATAAAACCACCAAGCCGCCATGAAGGGAGAAGAGTGGCGGCCCGGCACCAATCTTCCTCAGCAATTGACACATAACATACTGATATAATGTAACATTTATTTCATCTTTTCATACAACCGTCACCGATAATCAGTAAAAGTGTCATCTCCTGCCTCTAGGCTGCGCTCAGGTTTTACAAGGAGCGAACCCCAATGAGAAAAATGGCAGGACTTGCATTGATGATCGGCGCCGCCCTGGCTGCCGGCTGCAACTCCAACAACGACAGCACCACACCCGACCCCAGCGCCAGGAATGTCATCTTCTTTCTCGGTGACGGCATGGGCCTCAATACCCTGACCGCGGCCCGCATCTACGGTGTCGGCGAAGAGGGCAGTCTCACCATCGATACCCTGCCAGAGACGGCCTTTATCAAGACCTTCTCCCACGATGCCCAGGTCACAGATTCCGCTCCTTCCATGGCGGCCTACATGACAGGGGTCAAGAGCAACAACGGCGTCATCAGCATGGACGGCGATGCCACCTATGAAAACGACTGCAGCAAGAGTGCCGGCAAGCCGGTCACCACACTGCTGGAGCTGGCCAAGGCCGACGGCCGCGGTACCGGTGTCGTCACCAGCACCCGGGTCACCCACGCCACACCGGCTGCCACCTATGCCCACATCTGCAACCGGGATCTGGAAAATGACATCGCCGTCCAGCTGGTGCCGGGCGGCGCCGGTTACAACGGCGCCCTGAAAGAGGGGTTGGATGTGGTGCTCGGCGGTGGCAGCGGCTTCTTCCTGCCAAAAGCCGACAAGGGCAAGCGGGAGGATGGCCGCAATCTCATCAGCGAGATGCAGGCCAAGGGCTACCAGTTTGCCAGCAACCTGAGCGAGTTGAACAAGGCCGAGGCGGGCAAGCCGCTGCTGGGACTGTTCGGTTCGAGCCACATGAAATATGAACTGGACCGCCCGGCCGATGAGCCTTCACTGGCACAGATGACGCTGGCCGCCATCAAGCAGCTCAAGGACAAGGAGAAGGGTTACTTCCTGATGGTGGAAGGGGGCCGCATCGATCACGCCCTGCACGACACCAACGCCAAGCGTGCCTTGCAAGATACCCTCGCCTTCGACAACGCCATCAAGGCCGCCATCGATGAGGTGAAAAAAACCGACCCCGAGCTGAAGAACACCCTGATTGTGGTCACCGCCGACCATGATCATACGCTCGTGCTCAACGGTTATGCCAAACGCACCGGCAAGACCACCACAGGCAACCCGGGTGTACTCGGGCTGGTGAAGAACTACCAAACCGGTGAACCCAACAAGGATGCCGATGGCATGCCTTACACCATCATCGGCTTTGGCAACGGCTACAACCGGGTGGATGGCCCGCGCAGCAGCGTGGCACCGCTGGACGATGCCACCGTCTCTGCCAACGACTATCACCAGGAGGTCGTGGTCAAGGTCGGCGACATTGGCAACGAAACCCACGGCGGTACCGACGTCTTCCTCGGCGCCATCGGCCAGGGAGCGGACAGCTTCCACGGCTCTCTCGACAACACAGCCGTCTTTGGCAAGGTCAAGGCTGCAGCCAAGCTGTAAGGAGCACTTTCATGAGCAAACAGATGAATACATCCATCAAGCACACCCTGGTCTGCGCCGCCCTGTTCAGTGCGCTGGGCGCAACCACCCAGGCCCAAGCCGGTGACGCCAAAAACGTCATTCTCTTTATCGGTGATGGCATGGGCCCCACAGTGCTCACCGCCACCCGCCTGTTCAAAGTCGGGGAAGAGGGCAACCTGGAGATAATGAAGCTGCCACGCAGCGCCCGCATCAAGACCTTCTCCAACGATGCCCAGACCACGGATTCGGCCCCCTCCATGGCGGCCTATACCACGGGGGTCAAGATGAACAACGAGGTAATCGCCATGAGCAGCGACACCCTGGCCGTGGCGCCCAGCAAGGATGCCAACGGCAACAAGGGCATCAACAACTGCACCGCCGACAACGGCAAGCCGGCGCCCACCATACTGGAGCTGGCCAAGGCGGCCGGCAAGTCGGTTGGCGCCGTCACCACCACAGAGCTGACCCATGCCACCCCGGCGGCCACCTATTCCCACATCTGCCACAGAGATGCAGCCTATGCCATCGCCGAACAGGCGGTGCCGGGCGGCGCCGGCTTCAACACCGCCCTCGGGGATGGGGTCGATGTGCTGATGGGGGGCGGTGCCAATCACTGGACCCCTTACAGCGCCAGCAATAAAGGTGGCCGCGCCGATGGTCGGGATCTCACCGCCGAGCTGGCCGCTCAGGGATACAACTATGTCACCACCCAGAGCGAGCTGGCCAAGGTCAGCAGCGGCAAGGTGCTGGGTCTGTTCAGCACCAAATCCCACCTCGATTACGAGCTGGACCGCGTCGCCAAGGGGGATGCCAATACCCAGCCGTCCCTGGCCGAAATGACCGCCAAGGCGATCGATCTCTTGAGCCAGAACAGTCAGGGTTACTTCCTGATGGTGGAAGGGGGCCGTATCGATCACGCCCTGCATGGCACCAACGCCAAGCGTGCCCTCACCGATGCGGTGGCACTGGATGAAGCGCTCAAGACGGCGCTGGGCAAGGTGGATCTGAACGATACTCTGGTCGTAGTGACTGCCGACCATGACCACACCATGACCATCAACGGCTACTCCGCCAAGGGCAACCCTGTGCTGGATCTGGTCAAGAGCGGTGATGGCTCGACCCAGAACGACGTGGATGGCAAACCCTTCACGACCCTGGTGTTTGGCAACGGCCCCAACCGCCCCGATGTGCGCCCGACCCTCACCAGCGACGAGGTGATGGGTAACGACTACCTGCAGGAGACAGGCGTCAAGCTGGGCTCCGAGACCCACGGTGGCGGTGACGTCATGCTGTTCGCCGATGGCGCCGGCAGCAGCCGCTTCAAGGGCACACTGGACAATACCAAGGTGTTCGGCAAACTGCGGGAGGCGCTCGGCCTGTAAGCAGCGGGGGCCCGGCTTCACCCTGAGCCCGGGCCCCGGCTCTTTCGAGCGACAGATGATGATGCGATGCTTGCTTCCTTTATTGCTGCTCGGCAGCACCTTCTCTTTTCATGTCCATGCCGATGACACGCCCCCGGATCTCGCCGCCCGGATCAGCTATCAGGACAGGGTCACCAGCAGCGATGGCATAGCCCGGGAGAACCATTGGCAGGAAAAATGGATACGGGTCGACAACCAGGTGTGGAGCCAGCGATTGATCCCCCTGCCCCTGGCCCGTGCCTATCACGCCACCCACGATGCTACCCCTGGCCACAAGCACTTTACCCACCAGATGGCGGCCCGCTGGGTAACCCGCGACACGCGCGGTGAGCTGCAACTGCGCTACGCCGACGCCTGGCACAACCAGTTGGTGGAGGTGCCGGTGGAAGAGTATGGTCAGGTGGCCTTCAAACCGGATTGGGAGCGGATCCGCTACCTCATCAACCCGGCCCTGTTGCAAGAGATGACCCCGCTCGATGAGGCGGCTCCCGAGCAGGCACGCTGGTATGAAAAACGCGAGGGCAAACAGCGCACCCGCATCCTCTGGTCCAGCCGATGGCAGATACCCCTGGTGGTGGAATCCGCCAGCCTGGACGGTTATCGCAGCTACCGGATGGAGGTCACTCTCAAATCCTTGCCAAAGCAGTTGCCCTGGCTGCAACTGGACGGTTATCAGACTCTGGATCTGCGGGACTTCTTCGACTGATCCTGTCCCCTGCATGGGGTGAGCTGACTTGCGGTAACGGGATGTTACACTCTGTGTACTCATCCCGGATCCGGCCTCTTATGCGCATTCCCGTTTTGCTCCTGCTGCTCTGCACCGCCCTCTTCGCTGGCGCTCAGGCCCACGCCGTCGTGGTCCTTGCAGCCGAGATCCCCCCTTATGTCATTCGCTCCAACCAGGGAGCTCCGAGCGGCATGGCCATAGAGGTACTGGAAGAAGCAGCCCGTCGCCTCAAGGAGCCCTTGACCATAGAGCTGATGCCGCTGGCCCGCGCCCTCAGCCAGACTCACTATCGCCAGGATGTGCTGCTGCTGCCACCGGCCAGAACCCCCCAGCGTGAACCTCTGCTTCTCTGGGTTGCCCCCCTGCTGGACGAAGCCTTCGTGCTGGTGGGCCATCGCCAATTCCACCCGGCGCCACTCACTGTCAAAACATTGCCAGGCCTGACCATAGGGGTGATGCGTGGCTCCCACGGTCAGAACCTGATCCAGCCGCTTGGTCGGGTGAAGCAGGACCCGGTCACCGACGAGGTCAGCAATGCCAACAAGCTGGCCCGAAACCGCATTCAGGGCTGGGCCGTTGCCTGGAATACGGCCCGTTACAACCAGCAGCAGGCGGGCTTGCCACTGACGGATCTGGTGCGTGGCGATACCCTGCAAGAGAGCACCCTCTATCTTGCCGCCAGCCCCCGTTTTCCCCCTGCCGACGCGCTGCGTTGGCGCACAACCATTCTGGCCATGCACGACGATGGCAGCCTGGCCCGCATCCTCAAGCAGTACGATTATCAGGCCCCCTGACAACCCTATCAGGATAATTGCCAAAGCAGTCCAGAATGGTTATGGTATCCCCATGAAAGCGTTCAAGATTTTTCCAAGCCAGCTCACACCCCGTTGAGCCCCCGCCCTCGCCCCTGACAGCGAGTCGTTCGGGGGCATCGCCTTCCCGATCTGTTTTTTCGTATCCAATACTCTTTTTGCGACCAGCTTGCCTGCCATCCTGGTCATATAACCCATTGATAAGGAATATCTTATGCAAAAACCTAATCTTGTGATTTCCAGCCTGGACCTGGATCGTATCGAACAGTTGCTCGGCAACCACCCCCAACACCTGGCACTGCAAGAGGAGCTGGATCGCGCCGAGATGCGCGAACCGGCCGACATGCCGCCGGACGTGGTCACCATGAACAGCACTGTGCGCTTCAAGATGCAAAACAGCGAAAACGAATTTTGCCTGACCCTGGTCTATCCAAAGGATGTACAGGGGGATGAGTCCAGGATCTCCGTGCTGGCACCGGTCGGCAGCGCCCTGCTGGGGCTGAAGGTGGGCGACAGCATCGCCTGGCCGGGCCCCGCCGGTCGCACCATCCAGGTCGAGATCTTGGAAGTGGTCTATCAGCCGGAACGAGCGGGAGAGCTGCACCGCTAGCTGCCAACACGGGCATGCGCCGACAGCCTTCGGCGGCGGCGCTTGCTCTTGTCTGCTCCCGGTCCCCCCTAAGCTCTGAGCTATCCCCTCCCCTGATCCCGATCAAGCTTTAGGGCTTAATCCGCCCCTATCTTGACCACAATTTGTGCTTCCCCTTGAGCCCGGGCAAAGCGGCAGGTATCTTGTTGGCCGCGCCAGCACCCTGGCCGCAGATTTCAGGCTGACATCATGATAAAGATTGCCCTCATCGACGATCACCAGATCGTCCGCTCCGGCTTTGCCCAACTGCTCAATCTCGAGCCAGACCTCAAGGTGGTGGCCGAATTCGGCTGCGCCGCCGACGCCCTGGCCGGTTTGCCGGGCAGCGGCGTGCAGCTGTGCGTGTGCGATATCTCAATGCCGGATCAATCCGGGCTGGACCTGCTCAAGCGACTGCCTTCCGGCCTTGCCGTGGTGATGTTGTCGGTGCACGACAGCCCGGCGCTGATCGAGCAGGCGTTGCAGGCTGGCGCCAAGGGCTTTCTCTCCAAGCGTTGCAGCCCGGACGAGCTGATCGCCGCTGTGCGCACCGCCGCCCACGGTGGCTGTTATCTAACCCCGGACATAGCCCACAAGCTGGCCTGCAACAGTCAGGATCCCCTCACCAACCGGGAGCGGGAAGTTGCGCAGCTGCTGGCGCGGGGGCTGGAAGTGAAGGCAATCGCCGAGCAGCTGGGACTCTCCCCCAAAACGGTCCACGTGCACCGCGCCAACCTGATGGACAAACTGAAAGTCAGCAACAACGTGGAGCTGGCTCACCGCATGCTGGACAGCTGGTGATCTCCCGGTTTGCCAGCTATGTCGCCATCTCGCTGGCGGCCTGCTTCATCTTTGCCGCCGGCTGGTTTTGCCTGTGGAGCATCAGCCTGCATCTGGCGGGGTCCCCCATACTGGCGGTGCTGCTGTTCCCGTTTGGTCTGCGCCTGGGTCTCCTGCTGCAAAGTCCGATCGCCTACTGGCCGCCGCTGCTGCTCAGTGAATCCCTGCTGCTCTACTGGCTCGACAGCGAAGTCGGCCTGCCATCCTGGCCACTTGTTCAGGCGGGCAGCCTGCTCACCCTGCTGCCACTGCTCATCGCCCGCCGCCAGCAGGTGCGCAATGACTGGCAACAACTGCTGGTATTGCTCGCCACCGTGACGGTGGCGGCGCTGCTGCAATCCCTGCTCTGGCATCTGGCCGGGGAAGATGGCCTCACCGCCCTGCTGCTCACCCTGACCGGCGGCCTGACCCTCACCTCCACCTGCATGCTGATCTGGCACTACCTCACCCGTGCTACCTGGGTGCCGCTGGGACCCGCTCTGGTGGATCAACCGGTGGACTGGCGTTTTCGCCATCTGGTCTGGTATCTGCTGCTGTTTGTATTGAGCCTCTGGTTGCAGCTCGGCCTGCCGGACTCGCTGGTGCGCTTCACCCCGTTTTGTCTAGCCATTCCCATCATGGCCATGGCCTGGCGCTACGGCTGGCAGGGGGCCCTGCTCGCCACCCTGATGAACACGGTCGCCCTGATGGCAGGGCAGGCCTGGCACGAACACCCGCTGGATCTGCTGCTCTCCCTGCTGGCCCAGAGCCTGACCGGCCTGCTGCTGGGGGCCGGCATCCAGCGCCAGCGTGAGCTCAATCAGGCACTGACCCGCCAGCTCGCCCACAACCGTCAACTCACAGAGCGGTTGCTGGAAACCGAGGAGAGCATCCGCAAGGAAGTGGCCCGCGAGCTGCACGATGACATAGGCCAGACCATCACCGCCATTCGCACCCAGGCCGGCATAGTACGGCGTCTCGCGCCGGACAATGCCGGGGTCGGCCAGAGCAGCGCCCTCATAGAGACGCTCTCCTTGGGTATTTATGATGCGGTGCGCGGCCTGCTCGGCCGTCTGCGCCCCCGCCAGCTAGACGACATGAGTCTGGAGCAGGCGGTGCGCGGCCTGCTGAGAGAACTGGAGCTGGAACGCCACGGCATCGTCACCCGGCTCGAGTGGCAGCTGACGGACGAGGGGCTCTCCGACGCCCAGCGGGTCACCCTGTTCCGGGTCTGTCAGGAGGGGCTCAACAATGTGGTAAAGCATGCCAACGCCAGCTCGGTCACCATTCGCGCCCATCGCCAGGCCGAGCGTTTGCTGCTGTTGCTGGAAGACGACGGCTGCGGCTTGCCGGAGCACAGATCTCCCCAGGGTTATGGCCTGCTCGGTATTCGCGAGCGGGTGCAGGCACTGGGTGGCAGCCTGCAGCTCTCCTGCATCCACGGCACCCAGCTGACCGTACACCTGCCCAATCGCAAACGGGAAGATCCCCGTGACTGACGCGCCATCCCGGGAGAAGACCGTCTTATGTTGAGCTTTATGAGGAGCGCACCGCCACAGCCGCTCATCCGTGATCAGGCCGAGATCGATGCCAGCTACCGTCACTGGCGACTGCATATTCTGCTGACCATGTACCTGGGCTACGCTGTCTTCTATTTCACCCGCAAGAGCTTCAACTTCGCCATGCCGGACATGCTGGCGGACGGCATGCTGGACAAGTCCGACATCGGCATCTTGTGGACTCTGTTCTACATCACCTACGGCTGCTCCAAGTTCTTCTCCGGCATCATCAGCGACCGAGCCAACCCCCGCTACTTCATGGGGCTGGGGCTGATGGCCACCGGTGTCATCAACATACTGTTCGGCCTGTCGTCATCCCTGTGGCTGTTTGCGGCACTCTGGGTCGCCAACGCCTTCTTTCAGGGCTGGGGCTGGCCCCCCTGCTCCAAGCTGCTTACCAGCTGGTATTCCCGCAGCGAGCGGGGCGTCTGGTGGTCGGCCTGGAACACGGCCCACAACGTGGGTGGGGCGCTCATTCCCCTTATCGTCAGCACCATAGCTCTGCAGCACGGCTGGCGCTACGGCATGATAGTGCCTGGCGTCATCGCCATTCTGGCCGGGCTGTTCTTGTGCTGGCGACTGCGAGATACCCCGAGCGCCATGGGGCTGCCCACGGTCGGGGAGTGGCGCCAGGATGCCATGGAGCTGGCCCAGCAGACTCAGGATGCCGGCCTCTCCCATCGACAGATCTTGCGCAAATACGTGCTTGGCAATCCCTACATCTGGCTGCTTGCCTGCTGCTACGTGCTGGTCTATGTGGTGCGCACCGCCATCAACGACTGGGGCAATCTCTACATGACGGAGCAGCGCGGCTTCAATCTGATGAGCGCCAACTCGGCTATCTCGATGTTCGAGGTTGGGGGCTTTATCGGTGCCCTGGTGGCGGGCTGGGGATCGGACAAGCTGTTCAACGGCAATCGCGGGCCGATGAACCTCATCTTCGCGGTGGGGATACTGCTGGCGGTGGGGTCGCTGTGGCTGATGCCCTTCTTCAGCTATGTGATGCAGGCAGCCTGTTTCTTTACCATAGGTTTCTTCGTGTTCGGCCCCCAGATGCTGATCGGCATGGCGGCGGCCGAGTGCTCCCATAAAAACTCGGCGGGGGCCGCCACCGGCTTCGTCGGCCTGTTTGCCTACATGGGGGCGGCGCTGTCGGGTTATCCGCTGGCCAAGGTGATGGAGATCTGGCACTGGAACGGCTTCTTCGTGGTGATCTCGGTTGCGGCAGGGGTCTCGGCCCTGTTGCTGCTCCCCTTCCTCAAGGCCCAGGCACCACGCCCTCTCGCCGCAGAAGCAGTATGAGCCAGTCCCTTCAGGCCAGTCGGCAGATGCGGTTCTTGCCCTCTCGCTTGGCCTGATAAAGGGCGCCATCGGCCTGGCTGAACAGGGTATCGAAATGCCAGTCGTGCTGGCAGCGCGCCAGCCCCATGCTGACCGTGATGCGGATCCCGCTCAGATCCAGCGCCGCCAGATCCTGCAATATCCGTTCGCAGCGTGCCTGCTGGGCTTGTTCATCTTCTCTGGGCAGCAGCAAGACAAACTCTTCCCCGCCAAAACGGCTGGCCACCAGCTCAGGCTGAGCACCGAGATAGGCGCCGACCGCCTCCAGCACCCTGTCCCCTATCTCGTGGCCATGGCGATCATTGACCTGCTTGAAGTCATCCAGATCCAGTACGGCCAGCGCGCCGAACTCGCCAATCCGCCGCGAGCCCATCTGCTCCATGAAACCGCGCCGGTTCAACAGACCTGTCAGGGAGTCATGGCTGGCCTGCTGACGCAGGGCCAGAGCCCGGTACTGGGTGCAGAGCAGCAGCACCCCGAAGGTGGAGAGGTAACTGCCCATCAACATGGAGAGAAAGGGCAGCACATTGACCCCGCTCTGATCCATCAGCACCCTGGCATCCCCTTCCAGCAGGAAGCCCATCCGCATCAGGTTGAAGCCATAGAGCAGGATATTGACCACGGTGAACACCAGCACAGCCGGCAGGTAGGCGGGATAGCCGTGTCGCCAGATGAGAAAGACGATCACGGCCCCCAAAACCATGTAGCTCAGACAGGCCAGCAATACCCGGGGCGCCATATGGTCGTTGAACAAGATGCTCCAGCTCAGGATCAGCACATAGACCAGCATGAACAGCGCGCTGGCCCCCCAGCTGAGCGGCTTGCCGAAGAAGCGCTGCAGTGCCAGCGGCATCAGGGCAATACAGACGGTGATCAGCAGATTGGCCAGCCAGATCCCCGCCAGATTGGGCATGAAGGCCTGCAGGGAGAAGAGACTCTGGGCCGCCAGGGCGCACAGGCTCGACCACCACCAGAATCCTAGTCCGGGGATCTCCCTGTGGGTCAACCATATGATGGAGAGGGTGATAAAACCGAGGCTGTAGCCACCCAGGGCCATGACCATGAGGGTGAATACATCCAGCTTGAGCAGTATTGAGGCGTCCATACCCGTGCCACTAAACGAAGGTAACTGAGTATATTTGAAGCGCAAAACAAGACCCAGTGGTGTCTGACTAAATCCTCAATAAAAGTTCACGTATTGCATAAAAATCCGCCAAATATGCTCCATTAGAATCCCATCAGTGCCGCAGTTGAGAAAGTGAGTAACGTTTGGCACTGCCGATGACGAGGCCGGATGTAACAAAGTGTCCCGCCGGCATTTTGGACTTGAACCCGCTCCATTAGATAGATATGTTGTTTTCGTGTGATTTTATGAGTGCAGTCACGGGGGAAAAGCGCCACTAACCTGTTGAGTCATCTGGCACAATCGGAATTTGGTACATTTTTCACTCAGCACACAGAAAATGGAATCTCATATGGGGCTTTTGCCTCAACCAAGACAATAATCCTGTCTTGCCTGTTGCCGGATGCAGCAGTCTCTTGTGCCACGGAGTCGCACGGGATCAGGTTCAAGGCCGAACACACCACCGACAGAGACGTCACTTATGATCAAAAAACTCATTCTCTCTACCTTGCTGCTGTGCGGGCTCGCCAACGCCGCCGCCCCTGCCTCCACCCTGGATGCCGTGCTCGATCGCGGCGTGCTGAGAGTCGGTTTCGACGCCGGCTATCAACCCTTTGAAATGACCAACAAGCAGGGCCAGTACATCGGCTTTGACGTGGATCTCGCCAAGATGGTCGCCAAGGAGATGGGCGTCAAGGTGGAGTTCGTCAACACCGCCTGGGATGGCATCATACCTGCGCTGCTGACCGACAAGTTCGACGTCATCATGGGCGGCATGACAGTCACCCCCCAGCGCAACCTGAGGGTCAACTTTGCCGATCCCTACATAGTCGTGGGCCAGACCATAGTGCTGCGCAAGGACAAGGCCGGCGAGATCAAATCCTTCAGCGATTTGAACGATCCCAAGTACAAAATCGCGGTCAAGCTCGGCACCACAGGCGAGCAGGCGGTCAAACGTCTGATCCCCAAAGCGACCCTGCTGCAGTTTGAAACCCAGGATGACGCCAAGCTGGAAGTGATCAACGGCAAGGTCGATGCCTTCGTCTATGACCTGCCCTACAACGCCATCTTCGCTTCCCAGAATACCGGTGCCGTTATGCACCTGGACAAGCCGTTCACCTTCGAACCCCTGGCCTGGGCCATCCGCAAGGGCGATCAGGACACCCTCAACTGGTTCAACAACTACCTGCGCCAGATCAAGGGCGATGGCAGCTACGACCGCCTCTACAAGAAGTGGTTCGAATCCAACGCCTGGCTGAACCAGCTCAAGTAACCTCGCAAGGGGCGGCCTGCCGCCCCTTCACGCAGATCCCCACACAATAACTACAAAGAGGTTGCGACAGTGCACAACCCAACAAGACAGATGGAAAAACAACCCAACCAGTTGCTCTGGCACGGCGTCTTCCTGCTGATGCTGCTAGCTGCCGTATTCGGCATCTATAAAGCGGTTCAGTCCGTGGATTACACCTGGCGCTGGGAGCGGATCCCCCAATACATCGCCTATCAGGCGGAGCAGAACAACCTGGCCGAATTTGACGGCACAGTGATCGCCGGCACCACCAGCGCCGAGCAGGGCAAACTGTTCCTGCAAAATGATCTCGACCCCAATCAGCGACAGGCCATCGCCAGCACAGGAGTGAAGGTCACCGAAGGGGACACCATTTTCCGGGGCGATACCCTGGATACCGAACTCACCTGGACCGCGGGCCCCATCGCCTGGGGTGTCTGGGTCACGGTCAAGCTCTCCCTGGTGGCAGGAGTGTTTGCCATCCTGCTCGGCACCCTGGCAGGGCTGGCCCGCCTCTCCCCCAATCCGGCCCTGCGCAATCTGGCGGTCACCTACGTGGAGCTCATTCGCGGCACGCCACTGCTGGTGCAGATCTTCATCGTCTATTTCTTTATCGGCACTGTGCTGAACCTGGACCGTTTCACCGCCGGGGTGGCGGCACTGGCCGTCTTTACCGGCGCCTATGTGGCCGAAATCGTGCGCGCCGGCATCAGCTCAATCCACAAGGGACAGATGGAAGCGGGCCGCAGCCTGGGGCTCACCTCGGCCCAGACCATGCGCTACGTCATTCTGCCGCAAGCCTTCAAGCGGGTGCTGCCGCCGCTGGCAGGCCAGTTCATCAACCTCATCAAGGACTCCTCCCTGGTGTCTGTCATCTCCATCACGGATCTCACCAAGGCGGGGCGTGAGGTGGTCAGCTCCACCTTCAGCCCGTTCGAGGTGTGGTTCACCGTGGCCCTGCTCTATCTGGTGCTAACCGGCACCCTCTCTTTTCTGGTGCGTCGTCTGGAGGTGATATATGCACGCAGCAACTAAGCCTGATCCCATCATAAAAGCCAGCGGAGTGGAGAAGATCTACGCCGGTGGTGTGCACGCCCTGAAGAACGTCAGCACGGAAGTCACCGAAGGGGAAGTGGTGGTGATCGTCGGGCCGAGCGGCTCGGGAAAATCCACGTTTCTGCGAACCCTCAACCAGCTGGAAACCATCAACGACGGCAACATAGTGGTCGATGGCATCTGCCTGACCGAGCCCGGTGACGTCAACAAGCTGCGAGAAGAGGTGGGCATGGTGTTCCAGTCCTTCAACCTCTTCCCCCACCTGAACGTACTGGACAACATCTGCCTCGCCCCTCAGAAGGTGCGCGGGCTGTCGCGCAATGACGCGCGGGACAGGGCCAAGGCCCTGCTGCTGAAAGTGGGATTGTCGAACAAGGCCGAGAGCTATCCGTCCCAGCTCTCCGGCGGCCAGCAACAGCGGGTGGCCATCGCCCGGGCGCTTGCCATGCAGCCGCGCATCATGCTGTTCGACGAACCCACCAGTGCGCTGGACCCCGAGATGGTGGGCGAGGTACTGGACGTCATGAAGGGGCTGGCTCGCGAGGGCATGACAATGGTGGTGGTGACCCACGAGATGGGCTTCGCCCGCGAGGTGGCGGACAGGGTACTGTTTATGGAAAACGGCGAGCTGCTGGTGGATGAAAAGCCCACCGACTTCTTTGACAATCCTCCCTCCCCGCGCCTGCGCCAGTTCTTGAGTCAGGTGCTCTGACGCTGACAGCCGTAGAAAGCAGAAGAGGGAGCCCATGGCTCCCTCTTCACGCTGACACAGGCTCAACCTGTCACATCTATTTTACCGCCTGGCGTTTTGCTTCGTCCAGCATGGTTTGCAGTGCCGGCATATTGCGCTCGGCCATGGATTTACCCACCAGCGAGCTCTCCTGAAAGATAGCCGGCATGGTATCCAGGGATTTCTTCCCGACCGGACTCTGATAAAAGGCGATCAGCTCCTTGAGCTCGGCGTCGGTGAAATGCTTGCGATAGATGGCGGCCACCTCGGCACTCATGGCCGGCCAGGAGAGATAGCGGCCAAACCAGGCCTCCAGTACATCGCGATGCTTGGCCAATTCCTGCGCATGTTCGCCTGCCCCCCGAATGATCAGCGGGATCAACTGTGCCTGCAGCTGGGCCTGCAACTGCTCCGCTTGCTGTTCACTGTTGATCAGGTTGACCAGATCCTGAGCAGGATCGGCCCACACACAGCCACTCCACAGCAGGGCAATGACTACCCCTCTTTTCACCAACTGCATAACCACCTCTTAAACCATATAAAAACAACAGGTTACATTGAATTGAAATTCAGGCCAGTCACCAGATGGCGGTGCAATATGTTAATGAAATTTTAAATTCATTCGGTATGCTGGAACACAACTGGTCAAACCGGATGCTCGACATGGATGTGCAACTGCTGCTGCTTTATCTCTCCCCCGTCTTTTTGGCATTTGTCGGCTGGGAGATGCTTTACCTGCGCAAGCACGGGGCGGCCTTTCCCACCGCCACCTACCAGTGGCGAGACCTGTTCGCCAACGCCACCCTGGCTCTGATGCATCAGGGGGGTGACGCACTGACGGCCATCGCCATCGCCTACCTGTATGACGCCCTGTGGGGCTGGCGCCTGTTCGACATAGAACTCAATCTCTGGAGCATCTTGCTGCTGTTCCTGCTGCAGGATTGCTGTTATTGGCTGTTCCACTTTGCCAGCCACCATGTGCGCTGGCTGTGGGCCTCTCACGTGGTGCATCACAGCTCGGAGCGACTCAACCTCTCCACCGCCTTTCGCCAGAGCCTGATGTACCCCGTCTCGGGCATGTGGCTGTTCTGGATCCCCATGATCCTCATCGGCTTCCCGCCCCAGGCCGTGGTGGCGACCGTGCTGCTCAGCCTGGGTTTCCAGTTCTTTGTTCACACCCAAGTGGTGGGCAAGCTGGGCTGGCTTGAGTGGGTCTTCAATACCCCCTCCCACCACAGGGTGCACCACGCCAGCAACGCCAAATACATAGACCGCAACTTCGCCGGCGTGCTCATCATCTGGGATCGGCTGTTTGGCACCTTTGTGGAAGAGGATCCCGCCGAGCCATGCCGCTTTGGCATCACCAAACCGGTTCGCAGCTTCAATCCGCTCACCCTCACCTTCCACGAGTGGCGCGACATGCTGCGCGAGGCCCGTGATCTCCCCTGGTCAGAGAAGCTCAAGGTGCTGTTTGGCAAACCGGCCGGCCCCGGCAGCGCCTGAGCCAGGGAACAAAGCAAAAAAAGAGAGCGCCACCAGGGCGCTTTCTCATTTTACAAGGATCATTTATCCCCTTCATGGAGAGGCAAATGACCAGAGTGCGGGAATGAGGCTCACCAGGGTTATCCCGGCCAGCAGTCGCTCGCGACCACTGAGCCGCTGATGGTCACCAAGCTGTCGGCGACTGTAGAGAAACAGCAGCAGGCCCGGCCCGTACAGCAGCAAGGAGAGCAGCAGGTATTCCACACCGGCTGCATAGAGCAGCCAGAGGCCGTAACCACTCGACACCAGCGCCACAGTCCGCATCAGGCCATTGCCCTCACCACTCAAGGAAAGCTTGAGCAGGAACAGGCCGACCAGCAGATAGGGCACCAGTATCATGGAGGTGGAGATGAGCAGCAGGTTGGTATACCCCTTGCCGAGCAGCCACACCAGCAGCAGGCAGCCCTGCACCGTCAGGCTGGTGAGCCACAGCGACGCTATGGGGGTGCCGTTGCGATTCTGGCGCCGGAAGATGGCCGGGAAGGCGCCGTGGCGGGCAGCGCTGTAGGGCACCTCGGCCGAGAACAGGGTCCAGCTCACGTAAGAAGCGAGCACAGAGACGATGAGGCCGACACTGATCAGCACCTTGCCCCAGGAGCCTGTCATCTGGGCCATCAGCCCCGCCATGGAGGGATTGGGCATGGCCGCGAGCTCGGGGCGACTCAATATCCCCAGCGCCAGTACCGAGATGAGCACATAAAGCAGCAACGCCAGCACTACCCCGAGCACTGTGGCCGTGCCCACGTCCCGCTTGTTCCTCGCCCGGGCCGACAAGACGGCGGCCCCTTCGATGCCGGTAAAGACCCAGAGGGTGATCAGCATGGTGTTGCGCACCTGCTCGGAGACCGGCACAGCAAGCGTGCTGCCCCCCTGATCCGCCCCGAAGGTCACAGGGTCGAACCAGTAGCAAGCGAACAGGATGAACAGCAGCAACGGCAGGCTCTTGGCCAGGGTCGCCACCAGATTGAACAGGGCGGCCTGCTGCACGCCACGGGCCACCAGCAGATGCACCGCCCAGAGGATGCAGGACTCGCCGATAAAGGCCGCCAGGGTATTGCCATCGCCAAACCAGATGTGTTCAGGGGTATCGACGAAGCTGCCAAGGGCGGCGAACGCGATCACCAGGTAACCCACCACACCTATGGTGGCGCACAGCCAGTAGCCCCAGGCGGAGAAAAAACCCACCAGATCGCCAAAGCCTGCGCGGGCATAGCTGTAAATGCCGCCATCGAGATCCGGTCTTAGCCGCGACAGGTAGAGAAAACTCGCGGCGAGTGCCACTATGCCCACCCCGGTCACGCCCCAGCCGATCAGCACGGCGCGGGCACCGGCCACCTCGGCCATGTTTTGGGGCAAGCTGAAGATGCCCGCCCCCACCATGGAGCTGAATACCAGCGCAGTGAGGGACCAGAGGCCTATTTTGCTCTCTTTCATGTGTTCTCCTTAGCGCAGCCGGCTGGCCAGTGCCTGAATATGCTCGGGTCCTATGCCGCAGCAGCCGCCAATGAGAGAGGCCCCCACGGCACGCCAACGCTCGGCCCAGCCGAGGTAATCCAGCGGCCCAAGATCGGCGCGGATCTCGTCCAGCCCGTCGTTGGCGGTCGCCTCCTTGGGCTGGGGCGGAAACGCATTGGCATAGGCGCCGAGGCGAATATCCCCTCGACCCAGCGCCTGCAAGCTGTCGCCGGCCACCGTCAGCGCGGCCTCGATCACCTCGGGCTGACAGCAGTTGAACAGGATGGCGTCCACCCCGACCGCGGCCAGTGCGGTGACTGCATCCGCCACCCGCTCACCGGAACGAAGCGCAGGCTCGCAGCCCGGCGCTTCATCTTCCAGGGTGAAGGAAACCCAGAACGGCTTGCCATCCTGTGGCAACAGCGCCTTGAGGGCCAGCGGCTCGGCAATCAGGCTCATGGTTTCGGCCAGCCAGATGTCCACATGGGGCGTCAGCGCCCGAATGAGCGGTGTGGCCAGCTCGCCCACTCTGTCCGCCTCGAACAGGTCGGCGCGGTAGGAGCCAAACAGCGGCGGCAAGGATCCTGCGACCTGCACCGAGCCCGATTGCTCATTGGCAACCTCACGGGCCAGCTGGCCAGCCAGCGCCGCCAGCGCTTCCCCCTCGGCGGCGAATCGCTCGGCACCGATATGAAACGGCACCAGGGCATAACTGTTGGTGGTGATGACACGGGCACCGCTCGCCACATAGGCCTGATGCACTTCGCGCACCGTCTGTGGCGCCTCCATCAGCGCCAGCGCCGACCATTCAGGTTGGCGAAATGGCGCCCCTCGCCGTGCCAGCTCGCGTCCCATGCCACCATCCAGTACCCACAATGCCTGTGTTTCCATCTGTCGTGTCTCTTTGTTGTTCTGTGTTTGTCTGCTTTGTCGATTTGCAGATTTTTTGAGCTGCCATGCACTCTTTAGCGTTGCTCTGCGGCTGTGCGTCGCCGGGCCTCATCGTGGTGAGGCATCCCTATCAATACCAGCCATAAAAGCATATAGATGTTTAGATGGCTAAAATAAGATAAAGCAAAGCAGTGCAGCCAGCAATCGGTATCAACAGAAATCAGAACGCAAAGATGAGGAAAGGTAGAAATGAGTGAGGCCACCCAAGGGTGGCCTCACTGCTGTCTGGTTAGCTGGCGGTTTAACGCCCTGCCAGCACTCGCTTGATCTGCTTGGTCCAGTCAGAGACCCGCCCCTGCTGGGGCAATCCCTGCCAGATCTGCGCCCACTGGGCCGGGCTCAGAGGGCGACCGAGACGACGCTGCACACCGGCATAGAGATAGTCGTGGGCCGTGGTGGCAGCCTGGGTCGAGGTGAGAAACTTGGAGACAGGATCGGTCAACCGCACATCCCGCATGCCGAGCAGCGGATAGTCGCTGTGCACCGCCGCCAGCATGGTTTCACGCATGGCAGATTCGATGTAACCACGGGCAAACAGGGCGGTTACCGACTCCAGGGATCCCTGATCCGGGCCGTGATACTCTTCATCAAAGACTGGACTTGGCTCCACTACGGCGCTTTGTACCACGGCATCGGGATCGGATTGCGGCACCACTTCTGCCTTGGCGGCAACCGGTTTGGCAACGACAACCGCCTTGCGGGGGGCGCTCTGACTGCAAGCGCCCAGCGCCAGGGCAAGCGCCACACAGGCCAGCGCACGGGAATGAGACTGCATCTTCATGACTCCTTGGTAGCTACTTTACGATTCCTGAGCGGACTTGTCGGTCACTATGGGTTCAACCCGAGTGACCAGCAGCTGGTCGATCTTGTAGCTGTCGATATCCACGACTTCAAATTTGTAGCCCGCGTATTTGACCGAGTCGGTACGCTTGGGGATCTTGCGCAGCATGAACATGATGAAACCGGCGATGGTCTCGTAGTTCTGGCTATCCGGAAACGCCTCTATGTCGAAGGCACGCATCACGTCAGAGATGGGGGTCACGCCATCCACCAGCCAGGAATTTTCATCCCGCTGCACAATCTGCTCTTCCACTACGTGGGTGGCCCACTCACCCATGACGGTACTCATCAGATCGTTCATGGTGACTATCCCCACAACCAGGGCGTACTCGTTCATCACAACGGCGAAGTCACCCCTGTGGTTCTTGAAGTACTCCATCGCCTCGTAGAGGTTGAGGGTATCGGGAATGATGATGACGTTCTGCACCAAGGAGCCGCTGTTGAGATCTATGCTCTGGCCGCTGATGACGCGGATCAGCAACTCTTTGGCATCGACGAAGCCCTTGATGCTGTCGAGGTTGTGGTCACAGACCAGGAACTTGTTGTGGGGGTGCTCGGCGATCTTGGCCTTGATGCTCTCTTCACCCTCTTGCAGGGTGAAGTAAATCAGGCTCTCCCGCGCAGTCATGGCGGAGGTCACGCCGAGGGACTGCAACTCGAACACGTTCTCGATGAGCTGATGCTCTTCGCGCTGAATAACGCCCGCCTCGGCGCCGGCATCCATCACCGCATAGATATCGTCGGAGGTGATCTCGTCGTTGCGTATCATGGAGACCCGCAGCAGACGGAACAACGCATTCGCCATGCCATTGAAGAACCACACCAGCGGCATCAGCAGGGTCACGCACAGCAGCATGGGGCGAACCACCACAACGGCGATCCGCTCCGGCATGGTCATGGCCAGGCGCTTGGGCATCAGGTCTGCTATCAGGATGAACATGCCGGTGACGAACACGAAGGAGGCGGCAGAACTTATCTGGCCAAGCCAGGGGCCCTGATAGAAGCTGGAGATGAACTCCTTGATGGCCGGATTCAGGGCAGACTCGCCCAGGATACCGCCCAGGATAGCGACAGTGTTGAGGCCAATTTGCACCACGGTAAAGAAATTACCCGGCTGGGCCTGCAGCGCCAACACCTTGGCGGCATGGCGGTTCCCCTCATCGGCCATCACCTGCAATTTGATCTTGCGGGAGGCGGCGAGGGAGATCTCGGAAAGGGAGAAGAACACACTGCCGGCAACCAGCAGCATCAGAAGAAATATACTATCGGCAAAACTCATGATTAACCTATTGCTACACCCGCCTTAGCACAAGACGGCAAACTGGGCCTGGGAGACCAGACCGTGAGTCCATCCGAGACTCACACAGGGGGCATATTCTAGCAGAAAACCGCCATCCGGGTGGCGATATCTTGCTCTGACATGCAGTGCAACAAAAAAGGCGCGAAACGCGCCTTTTTATTCATTTCATCAGCTCTTGCCAAGCAGATCGCTCAGCTCGTCAACCTTGGTGTGGCGAACGTCCTTGCCCTTGACGTAGTAAACGATGTACTCGCAGATGTGCTGGCAGCGATCGCCGACCCGCTCGATGGCACGCGCCGCCCACAGTACGTTGAGTACCTGGGGGATGGTGCGCGGATCTTCCATCATATAGGTCATCAGCTCACGGATGATGGACTCGTACTCCCGATCTACCTTGTCATCTTCCTTGTAGACGGCGATGGCCGCCTCCAGATCCATGCGGGCAAACGCATCGAGCACGTCGTGCAGCATCTTGATGGTGCGGCGCCCCATGTTCTCGAGGGACACCAGCGGCGGCTGTGGCTTGTTGGCGTTGTCGGTCAGCATGCGGGCTATCTTGTCCGCCACGTCGCCGATGCGTTCCAGATCCGTGATGGTCTTGATGATGGCCATCACCAGACGCAAGTCGGACGCTGTGGGCTGGCGTTTGGCGATGATGCGGGTGCACTCTTCGTCGATGGCCACTTCCATGGCGTTGACCTTGTGGTCATTGGCCACTATCTTGCGCGCCGCGTCCAGATCCTGATCGTGGATGGCGGCGATGGCGTCGGTAAGCTGTTGCTCCACCAGACCGCCCATCACCAGCACCTGATTGCGCACATTCTCAAGCTCGGCATTGAACTGACCGGAGATGTGTTTATTGAGGTTCATATTGTCCATACAAATAATCCTTGATGCTCCGATTATGCCTTAGCCGTTGAACTGGCCGGTAATCTGTTTCTTGCTGTTCATATCAATCACCTTATTGCACCAATCTTGCCTTAGCCGTAGCGACCAGTGATGTAATCTTCGGTCTTTTTCTTGGCCGGTGTGGTGAAGATGGTGTTGGTGTCCGCGTATTCGATGAGCTCGCCCATGTACATGAACGCCGTCTGATCCGACACTCGCGCAGCCTGCTGCATGTTGTGGGTCACGATCACCACTGTGAACTGGCTCTTGAGCTCGTTGATCAGCTCCTCGATGGTAAGCGTCGAAATCGGGTCGAGGGCCGAGGTGGGTTCATCCAGCAACAAGACTTCCGGCTCGATGGCGATGGCCCGGGCAATCACCAGACGCTGCTGCTGGCCACCGGAGAGACCGAATGCATTGTCATGCAGTCGATCCTTCACCTCTTCCCACAGGGCAGCGCCGCGCAGTGAACGCTCGGCCGCCTCGTCCAGGGTGCGTCTGTCGTTGATGCCCTGCAGGCGCAGACCATAGACCACATTCTCGTAGATGGATTTGGGGAAGGGGTTCGGACGCTGGAACACCATGCCGACCTGACGACGCAGGGCGGAGACATCCACCCCCTTGTCATAAATGTTGTGGCCGTGCAGCTGGATTTCACCCTCGATGCGGCAGATCTCCACCAGGTCATTCATCCGGTTGATGCAGCGCAGCAGGGTCGACTTGCCGCAGCCGGACGGGCCTATGAAGGCCGTCACCTGCCCTTTCGGGATCTTCATGTTGACGTTGAACAGCGCCTGCTTGTTGCCGTAGTAGAGGTTGAGATCCTTCACCTCCAGCGCTGTCTGCTCCGGGGTCAGGTTGAGCAGGTCCAGCGCTGTGTGCTGAATGGATGTGGTCGTTACGTTGATCATCTGTTACCTCAAAATCAGTCTGGAGTGGCCGGACTCTTGCCAGCGACCGCCATGATTGCTGCTGACAGATGGCGGCACTCTCTGAACCGCGCATCTGTTTTCTCGATCTTGTCTCAAGGACGCCGGATTAATGCTCCAGCGACCGGAATTTCTCACGCAAGTGGTTGCGAATGCCTGTGATGTCGGTCAGGTTCATGCTGTTCATCCATTGTCTCAACATCCCTCTGGACTGCCGCATCAATGTTCCAAAGAGCGGAATTTTTCACGCAAGTGGTTACGAATGCCGATGGCCGTCAGGTTCAAGCCAACGATCACCGTCACCAGCAGGAAGGAGGTGGCATACACCAGCGGCCGCGCTGCTTCGACGTTCGGACTCTGGAATCCCACGTCGTAAATGTGGAAGCCCAGGTGCATGAACTTGCGCTCCACGTGCAGGTACGGGAAGTTGCCATCCATCGGCAGGGTCGGCGCCAGTTTCACCACCCCCACCAGCATCAGCGGAGCCACTTCACCGGCGGCCCGGGCTATCGCCAGGATAAGGCCGGTCATGATGGCCGGGCTCGCCATGGGCAGCACGATACGCCACAGGGTTTCGGCCTGGGTGGCCCCCAGCGCCAGTGAACCCTGACGGATGGTGCTGGGAATACGGGACAGTCCCTCTTCGGTGGAGACGATCACCACAGGCAGGGTCAGGATGGCCAGGGTCAGTGCCGACCAGATGACACCGGGTGAGCCAAAGGTCGGGCTTGGCAGCGCCTCCGGGTAGAACAGCTGATCCAGCGAGCCACCCAGGGTATAGACAAAGAAGCCCAGACCAAACACGCCATAGACGATGGAGGGCACACCCGCCAGGTTGATCACAGCGATGCGGATAAGCTTGGTCAGGCTATTCTTGCCCGCATACTCGTGCAGGTAGACCGCCGCCACCACGCCGAGGGGCGTGACGATGATCGCCATCAGGATCACCATGAAGACGGTGCCGAAGATGGCCGGGAACACACCGCCTTCCGTGTTGGCTTCGCGAGGCTCACCCGTGACGAACTTGCCTATCTGATGGAACCAGTGGCCCACCTTGGCAGGCAATCCCATGGCGTTGGGCCAGGTCACATCCAGTACCTTGGACATGGGCATGGTCACCAGCTCGCCACGCATGTCCTTGACTGTGATGGCATCACGATCCGCTTGGGCACGCAGGGAAAAGAGTTCCTTTTCCAATATTTGATAGCGGTCGTTGAGTGCCTTGCGCTCTTCGACCAGCTCGGCTTTAAGCTGATCGGTCAGCTCATCATTGAGCTCGGCCTTGCGCTCTTTGAGACGCAACTTCTCCAACTGGTAGTTGATTGATCCTATGGCACCTTTTTGCAGCTTGCTGGCCTGCTCGGAAAGACCGTTGCTGCGAGCCAGCATCCTCTTGAGTACCTTGTGCAGATCCTGCTCATGGACCACGCCATCTTCCTTGGCCTGCACCACATAACCATAGAAGTTACCATTGGTGGTACGTTCGATCACCGCCATCTCGGCAGGCAGTGACTGGGACTTGATGTCAGTCTCCAGCACCCAGCGGAAATCGAGGTCGACGAACTCACGGTTGCCGGTCTTGACCAGATAGCGGGTCAACACCTCGCGATCTTCACCTTCCAGCGGAATACCCGCAGCCCGCAGCCGCTCCACCGGCACCAGTTCGCTGTCATTGATTTCACCGATCAAGACGCTCTTGTTGCCGCTGACATCTTGGATCTGCCACTCATAGATGGGGTGAGGCCAGAAATAGATCAGACCACGCCAGCCGATGAGCAGCAACAGACCCAGTACCGCCACCAGACTCAGGCTGACTGCACCGCCTGTCATCCAGATCCAGGGGGCCCCTGACTTAAACCACTTACCCATTGTCGATTCCTTGCCCGTTACATGGAGCTATATTTTTCACGCAACCGCTGACGCACGAACTCGGCCAGGGTGTTGAAGAAAAAGGTGAACACAAACAGTACGAAGGCCGCGAGGAACAGTACCCGGTAGTGGGAGCTGCCCACTTCCGATTCCGGCATCTCCACCGCAATATTGGCGGCCAGGGTTCGCAGTCCCTGGAACATGGAGAAGTCCATGATGGGGGTATTGCCGGTCGCCATCAGCACTATCATGGTCTCGCCCACGGCGCGGCCAAGACCCATCATCACTGCCGAGAAGATGCCCGGGCTGGCGGTGAGGATCACCACACGGCTCAGTGTCTGCCACGTAGTGGCACCCAGTGCCAGCGATCCTTGAGTCAGATGCTTGGGCACGGAGAAGACAGCGTCTTCGGCGATGGAGAAGATGGTGGGAATGACCGCAAAGCCCATGGCGATGCCAACCACCAGGGAGTTGCGCTGGTCAAACTTGATCCCCATTTCATGGGTCAGCCAGCTACGGGTATCCCCGCCAAAGAAGGCATTTTCCACCACAGGACTCAGGGTCAATGACAACCAGCCGACCAACAACACCACGGGGATCAGCAAGACAGCCTGGCTCCCTTCCGGCACGCACTGCTTGAGCTTGCCCGGCAGCAGATGCCAGGCCAGGGCGGCCAGCAACATCCCCATCGGCAGCATCACCAGCATCATGAAGATCCCAGGCAGGTAATCCTCGACAATGGGTGCCAGCCACAGACCAGCCAGAAAACCGAGGATAACGGTTGGTAGTGCCTCCATGATTTCTATGGTCGGCTTGACAAACTTGCGCATGCCGGCGGACATGAAATAAGCGGTATAGATGGCGCCGGCGACCCCCAGCGGGACCGCAAACATCATGGCGTAGAATGCCGCCTTCAGCGTGCCGAACGAAATGGGGATCAGGCTCAGCTTGGCTTCGAAATCGTTGCTGGCAGAGGTGGATTGCCACACATACATGGGCTCCGGGTAGCCTTCATACCACACCTCTTGCCACAGGGCAGACCAGGTCACTTCAGGGTGGTCATTCTCGACCGCAAACAGCTTGAAGGTATCGTCCTGCTGCATCAGCAGCACGTTGTGGCGGGGCGAGATGGCCAGCGCCAACAGTGCGCCCCCCTCTATCTTCTCGCTCAGCAGCTTGCTCTCGCCGGTGGCGTGGAAGAAGCTGATGGTGCCATCCTTGCCTGCGCTGACAAAGCCCTTGCGAAAGTGCTCCGGGGTCAGCAGATCCACAGAACCATCACTCTTGAAGTCACGGATCTGGGTGAACTGACGCTTGCCATCCTTGGCCACTTCGAACCACTGGGAGATGACACCGTTGTCGTTGCCCACCAGCAAAGAGGAGGCACCGGCGAGCAGCTCAATCCGGGTCACATTGGCATTGGGGGCGTTGATCTCCAGCACGTTGCGCAGGGCGATATTATTGAGGTTGTGGATGTCGTAGACAGATAGGCGGTTGCCCTCACGCACAAACAGGATGCGCAAGTTGGGGGTCAGCAGCATCTGATCCACATGGCTCGGCAGAGAAGGAATGCTGTAGTTCTGGGCGCTCCACTCCACGTCGCCGGAGATGAAGTTCTCCTCGCCGCTCATCACCGTCATCACGCCGCGACCATCTTCGGTCACGGCGGCGGTGGCCATCTTGTCCTTGGTGGCTTCGAATACCATGAACTGCAGCGCCTTGCCTTGGGGATCGATCACTACCGGCTCTTCGCCGAAGGGATATCTCAGGCTGGGCTCGATGACCCGCACGTCATTGGGATAGGACACCTTGAAATGGGGCTCCATGACCAGAGCCTTGCCATCGGCAAAACCGTAGGCGATGAGCTTCTGACCCGGCGCCGGGCTGGTGACAGTCGTGATGTCACCGGCAACCTGGGCCTGACCAATGGCTTGTCCCACCTTGACCTTGCCATCTCCCTGAAGAGCAAAGAAGTTGACCAGCCCCTTATCGCTGAAGCGATAGCCAATCTCGTTCTGCTCCTCCATCCCGAGCCAGGCAGTCTTGCCCGCAATGGGCAGGGTAAACGATGCGGTCGGCTCCATGGTGGCGCCATTGAAAATAGGTTTCACCACATACAGCAGATAGAAAAAAATGAGCAACAAGGCCACCAGCACCAGGGCACCGCCTGTGGTGACCCCGAACTTGGCCAACTTATCCTTGATCCGGCGTTTTCTACTGCCCGCCATGACCAGGTTGATCGATTCCGATGACATGCAAGACCTCAATGTGAGCTAGGCTTGGCGGCATTATATGGCGGTTGCATGACAGTTTTGTTACATCAAAGCCCCTTGAGCAGAGCTTATTTTCGAAGAAGGAAATGGCGGCACTTTTCGGCAAGAAACAGATTCAACCATCTGTTTTATATGAAAATATATTTCCTGGTGAGAAGCAGGAGCGGCAAAAGTCTCCCCCGCTTGCATCAAGAAGAAGAGTCGGTCGCTTGCTGCAATGCCTGTCTGGCGGCCTTTTTCTCGGCGCGGCGGCGCTTGAAGAAGGCCGAGAGCTGGGCCGAGCAGGCATCTGCCAGTACCCCCTCCGTCAACGACACTCTGTGGTTGTGGCGGGGGTCCTGCAAAATATCGAATACGGAACCTGCCGCTCCCGTTTTGAGATCCCGCGCCCCGAACACCACCCGTTTGACCCGGCTGTGAATGAGGGCACCGGCGCACATGCAGCAAGGTTCCAGCGTCACATACAGCACCGTATCGATCAGACGGTAGTTTTCCAGTCGGGCACCGGCTGCACGGAGCGCCATAATCTCCGCATGGGCACACGCATCATGCTCGCTGATGGAGCGATTCCACCCCTCACCGACCACTTCGTCCCCCAGCACCAGCACGGCACCGACCGGGATCTCGCCGATCCCCTCGGCCCGGGCGGCCAGTGCCATGGCATGGCGCATCCAGCGCTCATCCTGCTCTGCTTGCTGCGCTGTCTGGCTCAGGGATACTGCGGCTGCTGATGGTTCCACCCCTTGCTCCTCTCTCTATTGGTTGTTCATGACCGATTGGTTGTTCATGACGGCTTGCCCTGCATGTGACTGCGCTCATCAGCGCTTGCCTGCACCAGGGACAGGCACCACGCCTGTGGATGCTGGCGCCTTGACCACAGTCGCCAAGCTAGGCCTGCGGCGCAATTTTTCCACCGCAATACGGGGCGGCGATTATGCCAAATCTCCGTGGCCGACCCAAGCAGCATCTTGACTGAGCAATAAAGAAGCAATCGACATCTCACTGATAAAAAAGGAGTTGCACCAACAGATTCATATCATTAGACTCCCTTTCGTCAGCTCGAACTGACCTCGTCGGTGTGTAGCGCAGCCAGGTAGCGCATCTGCATGGGGTGTAGAGGGTCGGAGGTTCGAATCCTCTCACACCGACCATTTTCCCCGAGAAATAGCCCAGTCAAACGACTGGGCTATTTTTTTACCTCCATTTCACTCCAGCCCCTTCACCATCCTTATGACCCTGGCAGTACTCTGTCCAGCAGGCGCCACCACAGAGCCATCACACATTGGTGGTATATTTTTTATTCAGGATCACTTGAAACCTGTGGCGAGTGTCGCTAGGATACGCGACTTTTCCGCCGGCAATGAAACAGGGAGGTGGGAATCCGGGTGATGGAGTCACCGACCGGCTTGCAATCCAATGAGGCAAGCACCCATGACGCAAGCAGTTGAATCACAGCCCCACCCAGCCCCCCTGCCACAAGCCGACATCGAACTCGGCGAGCATGAATACGGTACTATAGTGCATCTGGATGTGGTCGATCTGGCGGCGCCGGACGACGAATACTGATCCCGCTCAAGATAGAGTAGAAGAGGAAAAGTAGCCGCTGAACCCTTGGGTTTCGCCACCCTTTTACCTTCCCCGGGGGCCAGGAAGGCCCACTGACACAAATAACAATAAAATGCTGCGTAACTACGACTTATCAGTTTTATCCACTCCCCACCTCCTCCCCTCATCACCCCAGATAGCAAGCCAAGGTGATACAAACCTACGTTATTGCTCGTCACTTTTCCCCTGCTGACGAGATAAACCCCATTCGACCACTCTTCCCCATCCAAGTTTTAAACAAACGTTCGATAGCCAACACTGGTGAGAGCTGAGTATTCACCTAGATCCCAAATTTCATTTCATACAGCCGTTTTCTGAAAGCTTGGAGTAAGGTCGGGATTTGTTTTTGCATTTGTAATTTTATTACGTAATTAGTTACATCCCAGGTATTCAAAACACCGCTGGCGTACACCACCGCAGGGGGTGGGAAACCAAGAGCATAACCATCTGCATAGAGCATTTACCCCAATCACATAATGTCATTAAAAACATAACCTTAACTATGTGTCAGAAACAGGCGTTTTAAAAAAGTGGTTGACGGAGAGGGCAATATTTCGCACCTTATGAATCGTGTTATCCCGTTGTTACGGGAAGTTTGAAAGAACAGGGATCGACTTTAGTCGTAGTTAATTAGTTCAAAATGTAATTCTCAAAGGAGTGAACCCTATGTCGGCACCGGCCCAGACCCACTGTAGCGCCCGTCTGCGCATCCAGGGCGAGATGCTTCCCGAATACGCGCAAATTCTGACGCCGGATGCGGTGGCCCTGGTATCCGAACTGGTGGAACGCTTTGCTCCCCAACGGGGCGAATTGTTGAAACAACGTGTGGCACGCCAGGCCCGTATCGATGGCGGCGAGCTGCCGGACTTCCTGCCGGAAACCGCCCACATCCGTGAAGGTGACTGGACCATTCGCGGCATTCCCGCCGACCTGCAAGACCGCCGCGTGGAGATCACCGGCCCGGTCGAGCGCAAGATGGTCATCAACGCCCTCAACGCCAATGTCAAAGTCTTCATGGCGGACTTCGAAGATTCCCTGGCTCCTGCCTGGAATAAAGTGATCGAGGGTCAAATCAACCTGCGCGATGCGGTCAATGGCACCATCTCCTACACCAGTCCGGAAGGCAAGGCCTATACCCTGAACCCAAATCCGGCCGTGCTCATCTGCCGGGTACGTGGCCTGCACCTGCCGGAAAAACATGTCACCTTCGACGGTGAGCCCATCCCCGGCGGCCTGTTCGACTTCGCACTCTATTTCCTGCACAACCATCAGGCGCTGCTGGCCAAGGGCTCGGGCCCCTACTTCTATGTGCCCAAGCTGCAAAGTCATCTGGAAGGTCGCTGGTGGAGCGAAGTGTTTGCCTGGACCGAAGACAAGTTCGGTTTGCCCCGCGGCACCATCAAGGCCACCGTGCTGATCGAAACCCTGCCGGCGGTATTCGAGATGGATGAGCTGCTCTATCAGATGAAGGATCACATAGTCGCGCTGAACTGCGGCCGCTGGGACTACATCTTCAGCTATATCAAGACGCTGAAAGATCATGGGGACAGAGTGCTGCCCGACCGTCAGGTGGTCACCATGGACAAACCCTTCCTCAGCGCCTACTCGCGCCTGCTGATCAAGACCTGCCACAAGCGCGGCGCTCTTGCCATGGGCGGCATGGCCGCCTTTATCCCGGCCAAGGATGCCACTGTCAACGAGCAGGTCTTTGCCAAGGTCAAGGCAGACAAGGAGCGGGAAGCAAGCAACGGCCACGACGGCACCTGGGTCGCCCACCCCGGCCTCGCCGACACCGCCATGGCCGTGTTCAACGCCACCATACCGGCAGGCGCCAAGAACCAGATCGGCGTATTGCGTGAGCAGGATGCGCCCATCACAGCCACCGACCTGCTGGCTCCCTGTGAAGGCGAACGTACCGAGGCGGGCATGCGCACCAATATCCGGGTCGCCCTGCAATATCTGGAAGCCTGGATTGGTGGCAATGGCTGTGTGCCCATCTATGGCCTGATGGAAGATGCGGCGACAGCCGAGATCTCCCGCACCTCCATCTGGCAGTGGATCCGCCACGGCAAGAGCCTGTCGAACGGCAAAGTGGTGACCAAGGAGCTGTTTCGCCAGATGCTGGCCGAGGAGCAGGAGGTGGTCAAACATGAAGTGGGCGCCGCCCGCTGGCAAGCAGGACGCTTTGCCGAAGCGAGCGAGTTGATGGAGCAGATCACCTGCGCCGATACCCTGATCGATTTTCTGACGCTGCCCGGTTACGAGCGGCTCTGAACCACGGGTCTCCCCAGCGGAGCCCGCCAATAACAAGTCAATGGAAACGTGAAATCAATGAAAGAGGGAACTGATATGGCACTGACCCGTGAGCAACAGATCCAGGCTATCGAGAAAGACTGGGCAGAAAACCCCCGCTGGAAAGGGATCAAGCGCGGCTACAGCGCCGAAGACGTGGTGAATCTGCGCGGCAGCTTGCAGCCGGTGCACACCCTGGCTCAACGCGGCGCCGACAAACTGTGGGAGCTGATCCACGGCAGCGCCAAGAAAGGCTACGTCAACTGCCTCGGCGCCCTGACCGGCGGCCAGGCAGTGCAGCAAGCCAAGGCAGGTATAGAGGCCATCTACCTCTCCGGCTGGCAAGTGGCGGCGGACAACAACTTGTCCTCCACCATGTACCCGGATCAGTCTCTCTATCCGGCCAACTCCGTCCCCTCGGTGGTTGAGCGCATCAACAACTCGTTTGCCCGTGCCGACCAGATCCAGTGGGCCAACAAGGTGGGGCCGCAGGATGCCGGTTTCATCGACTACTTCCTGCCGATCGTGGCGGATGCCGAAGCCGGTTTCGGCGGCGTGCTGAACGCCTTCGAGCTGATGAAGGGGATGATTGAAGCGGGCGCAGCTGGCGTACACTTCGAAGATCAGCTGGCATCGGTCAAGAAGTGCGGCCACATGGGCGGCAAAGTGCTGGTGCCGACTCAGGAAGCGGTGCAGAAGCTGGTTGCAGCACGCCTCGCAGCCGACGTCTGTGGCACCACCACCTTGGTGATCGCCCGTACCGACGCCAACGCGGCGGACTTGCTCACCACGGATGCGGATCCGTACGATTCAGGCTTCCTGACCGGTGAGCGTACCGCCGAAGGTTTCTACAAGGTGCAGGCGGGTATCGAGCAGGCCATCTCCCGTGGCTTGGCTTATGCCCCCTACGCCGACATGGTGTGGTGTGAAACCGCCAAGCCGGATCTGGACGAGGCGCGCAAGTTTGCCGAAGCCATCAAGGCGCAGTACCCGGACACCATACTGGCCTACAACTGCTCCCCCAGCTTCAACTGGAAGAAGAACCTGGACGATGCCACCATCGCCCGCTTCCAGCAGGAGCTGTCCGACATGGGTTACAAGTACCAGTTCATCACCCTCGCTGGCATCCACAACATGTGGTTCCACATGTACGAACTGGCTTACCAGTACGCCCGTGGCGAGGGGATGAAGCACTACGTCGAGATGGTGCAAGAGCCGGAATTTGCCGCCGCCAGCCGTGGTTACACCTTCGTTGCTCACCAGCAGGAAGTGGGCACGGGTTACTTCGACAAGGTCACTACCGTCATTCAGGGTGGACAATCCTCAGTGACTGCACTGACGGGTTCGACCGAAGAAGATCAGTTCCACTGATCACGACAGTCGCACAGACAAAAACCCCGGCCTGGTGCCGGGGTTTCTTTTTGGTTTCAATCCGGGTCTTACCCGTACACGCAGCCGCAGCCCGCTCAAAGTTCGAGGATCTCTTTCACAAAGGGGATGGTGAGCTTGCGCTTGGCGCGAAATGAGGCGTTATCGAGCTGATTGAGGGTGGTAAGCAAGGTGCGCATGTCGCGGGAGAGTCGGTTGAGCAGGAAGCGGCCCACATCGATGGGCAATTTGAAGCCCCGCAGCTCGGCACGCAGCTGCAGGGCACTGAGCTTGCCTTCATCATCCAGCTCGTCGAGATGGAAACTCACCCCCCAGTCGAGGCGCGAGGCGAGATCCGGCAGTTGCAGCCCCAGCTTGCGCGGTGCGCTGCAACCCGTGACCACCAGGGTACCTTCCCCCTTCTCCTGCCAGCGATTGTAAAAATCGAACAGGGCACGTTCCCACTGCGCATTGCCGGCGATGGCTTCCAGGCTGTCGAGACAGACCAGTGGCAAGCTTTCGAGGGCGTCGAGCATGCTGGGATCCAGCTGTTCAAACTGATCGAGGGAGAGATAGGCCGCCGCCGCGTCGCGGGCATTGACCTCGGCACAGGTTGCATGCAGCAGATGGGAGCGTCCCGATCCCTTGGCACCCCAGAAATAGAGGAAAGGCGATCCCTGACCAATGGCCGCATTCTTGAGGGCGGTGATCAGATGAGCATTGTTGCCGGGATAAAAACTGACGAAGGTTTCATCATCCGGTAGTTGTACGGCTAAAGACAGTTGGGCCGGTTGCTTCACTCGTTAGGCTTTGACTGTGACATTTGTGCCAGAGTGTACCATCGCAAAGGCAGATAGAGAACCGCCCGGACTTGGCCGGGCGGTCGGGAACACGATGAAATGATCAGGGCTGCGACCATTGGTAACGCAAACCGCTGTCATTATCATCAATCTGGCGCAACCGGCTCTCCAGTTGCAGGCCGCGGATGAGCTCGGCCTTGTCGCCCTGCAACGAGAGATCGAAGGTCACCTTGTCCCCCTCCAGCTTGCCGATAGTCACCTTGGTCACGCTGGCCATCCCCTGCAGCATCTTCTGCACCGTGATCATGCCATCAATACCGGACAAACCTTCCACCACCAGTGTCTGACTGGAAGCGACACCCGAAATGCGCGCGCCATAGTTCTGTACCAGCCAGGCAGCCAGCTCATCGGCAAAATGCTGCGCCACCTCGGCCTGGGTACCACTGCTGCTGCCACGGGTGAGTTCGGCCAGCTCGCCACCGGCCTTGGGTCCATAAAGGCCCCAGTCCATGCTCCACTTGTCACCTTCCGGTGTCAGCTTGCCCAGCACCACCATCTCGGCGCCGTAACGCTGGCTCGCCTGCAGTATGGGAGCGGCAAAGCGACCCCAGACGTCGGTGGCGTTGACCGCCATGCTGTCATCGAGGTCCATCAAAGGAATGCTGACCGGCAGCCCCATGACCTGGCTCTGGGTTCGCAGTGCGCTGGCCCAGCCATCGCTGGATTGATCCGGCAGGATGCGGCGCTCCCCCTCATTGATCACCAGCCAGAGTGCCATCTGTGGCCTTGCAGGCCCCAGCAGGGCAAACTTGCTTTGGGAGATCAGGGCATTGACCTTGGCCACGTTGAAGTCGGCTTTCAGAAACTTGACCGGCCCCACATCCTGATAGCCATAGTGCTGCACATAGTCGCCGGGGGCGGCCAGCGCCTTGACCACGTCAGGCTGGGTGAGGATGTCCCGTTTGCCGGTCACCTTGACGAGCACATCCCCCAGCGCCTGGGACTGGGCAGCCACCATGTCGCCGCTGGTGGGCGCCTTGCCCTGATAGAGATCGGTCACCTGAGCGGCCGAGACCATGAATGACAAGCCGCAGCAGAGGGCGGTCACAACACGTTTGAGCATGAGAGGAGTCTCGAAATGGGAGATGCTGCTTATGGTAGCGGCAAGGCGCGCATTGCAGCAAGACAGAGGATGCCATAAACAGCAGAGCCGGCAAGGCGCCGGCTCCATTCTCACCCCTCATACAGAGAAGGTGGTCAAGGCATCAGGAATTACTTGGTGCCAAAGATCTTGTCGCCAGCATCGCCCAGACCCGGGACAATATAGCCTTTCTCGTTCAGGCCCTGATCGACGGAGGCGCAGTAGAGCTCAACGTCGGGGTGAGCGGCTTCCAGCGCCTTGATGCCTTCGGGCGCGGCGACCAGCACCAGCACCTTGATGGATTGGCAGCCTTTCTTTTTCAGCAGGTCGATGGTGGCAATCATGGAGCCGCCAGTGGCCAGCATGGGGTCTATGACCAGCGCCAGACGCTCTTCGATATTGCTGACGATCTTCTCGAAGTAGGGAACCGGTTGCAAAGTCTCTTCATCGCGGTAGATACCGACCACACTGACGCGGGCGCTCGGCATGTGCTCCAGCACGCCATCCATCATGCCAAGACCGGCACGCAGGATAGGCACGACAGTGACCTTCTTGCCCTTGATCTGATCAACTTCCACTGGTCCGTTCCAGCCGTCGATGGTAACCTTCTCGGTTTCGAAGTCAGAGGTCGCTTCGTAGGTCAACAAACTGCCCACTTCTTTGGCCAGTTCACGGAAACGCTTGGTGCTGATATCGCCTTCACGCATCAACCCGATTTTGTGTTTGACCAGGGGGTGTTTGACTTCAACGACTTTCATTATTATCTCCTCTAACTGCCGCGAAAAAATCGCGGAATCATACAACAAAAGCCACGGCTTGTAGAGCTTTTCCACGCAAAAACGCGCAAACGATTTCCTTTCTGCTTTTACTCGGCCACTGTTAGAATACGCCCCGAATTTTACCCTCCACTTCTTCATATGACGGGGAATACGCGTGACTGACAAAACCTCACTGAGCTACAAGGATGCTGGCGTAGATATCGATGCTGGCAATGCACTGGTTGAACGTATCAAGGGCGTGTCAAAACGCACTCGTCGTCCTGAAGTCCTTGGTGGTCTTGGCGGCTTTGGGGCCCTGTGTCAAATCCCTGCGGGCTACAAGGAACCGGTACTGGTCTCCGGTACCGATGGTGTGGGCACCAAGCTGCGTCTCGCCATCGATCTGAAAAAGCACGATACCGTCGGTATCGACCTGGTGGCCATGTGCGTCAACGACCTGATCGTACAGGGTGCAGAACCCCTGTTCTTCCTCGACTACTATGCCACCGGCAAGCTGGACGTGGACACGGCCGCGGCTGTTGTCACCGGTATCGGTGTCGGCTGTGAGCAATCAGGTTGTGCCCTGGTGGGCGGCGAAACCGCCGAAATGCCGGGCATGTATGAAGGGGAAGACTACGACATCGCCGGTTTCTGCGTCGGTGTGGTGGAAAAGAGCGAGATCATCGACGGCAGCAAAGTGGGTGACGGCGATGCCCTGATCGCCCTGGCTGCCAGCGGCCCCCACTCCAACGGTTTTTCTCTGGTCCGCAAGATCCTTGAGGTCTCCAAGGCCGATGTGCACCAGCCGCTGGGTGATACCACCCTGGCCAACGCCTTGCTGGAGCCGACCCGCATCTATGTGAAGCCGGTGCTCAAGCTCATCAAGGAGTGCGAGATCCACGCCCTGTCCCACATCACCGGCGGCGGCTTCTGGGAAAATATACCGCGCGTACTGCCCGCCAACACCCAGGCGGTGATCGACGAGCAGAGCTGGCAGTGGCCGGCGGTGTTCAGCTGGTTGCAGCAGGCCGGCAACGTCACCCGCCACGAGATGTACCGTACCTTCAACTGCGGTGTCGGCATGATCATCGCCCTGCCGGCGGATCAGCTTGAAAAAGCGCTGACCCTGCTCAAGGCCGAAGGCGAGAATGCATGGCACATCGGCCATATCGCCAAGGCGGCCGATGGTGAGGAGCAGGTCATCATTCAATGAATGACCGGATCAACAGCCAAATGCCCTCCCCTATGAAACGCATCCTGGTGCTTGTCTCCGGCAGCGGCAGCAACCTGCAGGCTATTCTCGACAGTTGCGCCAGCGGCAAGATTGCCGGCGAAGTGGTCGGCGTCATCAGCAACAAGGCCGATGCCTACGGCTTGGTGCGTGCGCAAACGGCCGGGGTGGCGACCTCCATTCTGGCCCAGCAGCAGTTTGCCAGCCGGGCGGAGTATGACGTCGCCCTGCAGGCGCTGATGGATGACTATCAGCCGGATCTGGTGGTACTGGCCGGCTTTATGCGGATCCTGAGTGCCGATCTGGTACGTCACTTTGCAGGGCGGATGATCAACATCCACCCTTCACTGCTGCCCAAGTATCAGGGCTTGCACACTCACCAGCGGGCTATTGATGCTGGTGATAGCGAGCACGGTGCCAGCGTCCATTTCGTCACCGAAGAGCTGGATGGCGGTCCCGTGATCCTGCAGGCTCGCGTCCCCATCTTCGAAGGTGACGATGTCGAGGAAGTGGCGGCCCGGGTGCAGGTCCAGGAGCACAGCATCTACCCGCTGGTGGTACAGTGGTTCTGCGAAGGAAGGCTGAGAATGCAGGGCGATACCGTCCTGCTGGACGGTGCCGCCCTTGGCCCCGCAGGTCATGCCTGCGAGTAGCCGCCAAGTGCAACATGCAAAATATAACAAGGGAGGCTTAGGCCTCCCTTGTCATTTCTACATATCAACTCTATGACTGCAGTCATGTCCGATTACGCCGCTACGCGGCTAATCGAACTTACACCGGATTGTCGATATCGATAAAGGTGACATCCAGCCCCTGCACGGTCGCCAGCCACTCTCCCAGCGCCTTGATGCCGTAGCGCTCGGTAGCATGGTGCCCGGCCGCATAGAAATGCATGCCCATCTCGCGGGCGGTGTGGATGGTCTGCTCGGAGGCTTCGCCGGAGATGAAAGCATCGATCCCCTGCTCCGCCGCCAGATTGATATAGCTCTGGCCACCGCCAGTGCACCAGGCCACGGAGCGGATAAGCTCGGGGCCTGTGTCACCACAATAAAGGGGTTCACGACCGAGCCGTTCGGCGATGAGCGTTGCAAAATCGCGACCGCTCATCGGCTCTTCCAGCTTGCCCACCATGGCGACGCTCTTGCTGTTCCAGGGCTCCAGGCCACGGCGCACCTTGATGTCCAGCAGCTTGGCAAGCTGGGCGTTGTTACCCACCTCGGGATGCACATCCAGCGGTAGATGATAGGCAAACAGGTTGATGTCGTGAGTGAGCAGGGTCTTGAGGCGACGCTGCTTCATGCCGGTGATCTGGGCCGGCTCGCCGCTCCAGAAGTAACCGTGATGGACCAGAATGGCATCGGCGTCGAGGGCCACGGCCGCATCGATCAGAGCCTGACTGGCGGTGACGCCGGTCACGACCTTGCGAATGCGCGCGCGCCCTTCCACCTGCAACCCATTGGGGCAGTAATCCTTGATGGCGTGGGGTTCAAGTAGATGGTTGAGTACGGTTTCGAGTTTTCGATGAGAGATCATAGGGGTCCCTTATAAAGGCTCGGTCCCCTGCATCAACAATACAACAGGGGCCAGGCTCAAACGCCAAGGACCCCATGATAATCGAGCCAGGCCACCAAGACCATGACAGTTCCCACCCTTGGCACTCGAGCGCAACGCCCCCCTGACTGCACTGATAACCAAGCCGGGCAGCCAGGGACAAGAGTATTGCTCACCCCCATCTTTTGGCAAACAGGCGAGCCCTTCCTTTTGGACAACAGAGTCAGACCATGAGGGTCACGACAGTTTCCACACCACCTTGCAACCCTGAGGGGCTGCCGGCCACCTGATAACCAGGCCAAGCAACCAGGGCTACGACAGGTTCGACCCCATACTCAGGCGGGAAGATCTATCCCCGCCTCCCGCATCTGGGCCAGCTTGTAGCGCAGGGTGCGCGGGCTGATGCCGAGCCGGTCGGCCACCGCCTTGCGACTGCCGTTGCAGTCTTGCAGAGTGTCGAGGATGATCTGATGCTCCTGCTGCTTGAGCTCGCTACCCAGATGCTCGCCACCGCTGATACGCTCGCCGCTGGTGAAACGGATCTCCTCCTCGTCCACCTCTTCCAGGATCAGGTGCTCGCAGCCAATGAGGCCATCCGGACTCAGGATCAGGGCACGTTGTACCACGTTGTCCAGCTCGCGCACGTTGCCGGGCCAGGCGTGGGCCAACAGACGTTCGCGAGCCCTCTCTGCCAGCTGCGGCGTCGGCAGCCCCTGCTGGCTGGCATGCAGTGCCAGCAGGTGTTCCGCCAGCGGCAGTATGTCGCCGGGCCGCTCCCAGAGCGCGGTCCAGCGCAGGGGGAAGACGTTGAGACGGTAGTAGAGGTCCTCGCGGAACAGACCGTCCTGCACCGCCTTCTTGAGATCCCGGTTGCTGGTGGCGATGACCCGCACATCGAGGGGGATCATCTTGCGACTGCCGAGCCGCTCTACTTCTTTTTCCTGCAATACCCGTAGCAGCTTGGCTTGCAACCCCAGATCCATCTCGGTGATCTCGTCGAGCAGCAAGGTGCCGCCCTGGGCCTGCTCGAACTTGCCGGGGCAACCCTGCACGGCACCGGTGAAGGCACCCTTCTCGTAGCCGAACAGGGTCGCCTCCAGCATGTTTTCCGGGATGGCGGCGCAGTTGATGGCGACGAAGGTTTGTTCGGCGCGGCTGGAGTTGTCGTGAATGTAGCGAGCCAGCACCTCTTTGCCGGTGCCGCTCGGGCCAGTCACCATGACAGTGGCTTCGCTTCTGGCCACCCGGGTCGCCAGCTGGAACAGTTCGGCGGTCTTGGGATCCCCGTATACCACAGCGCGCTTTTCTACTTTCTGGGCTGGCACATAGCGGCTGACCTGATTGAGCAGCACTTCGGGGGAAAACGGCTTGGCGAGATAGTCGATGGCACCTTCACGCATGGCGCGCACGGCACCGTCGATGTTGGCGTAGGCCGTCATCAGCAGCACGGGGATCTGCGGATATTGCTGGCGGATAGCAGCCAGCAGGGTCAGGCCATCCATGCCCCCCATCTGGATATCGGAGATCACCATATCAAAGCTTTGGCGCGACAGAGCCAGCAGGGCGCGTTCGCCGCTGTCCGCTTCACGACACTCGTAGCCGCCGAGCAAGAGTGTATCCACCAGCGCTTCGCGCAGGCCATTGTCATCTTCTACGACCAGAATACGGGCCTGAGTCATGCGACACCTCCAAGCTGCATCGGTTGCTGATGCAGAGGGAACGACAGAGTAAAGCAGGTGCCTTCAGTGGGCACTGAGGCCACGCTGACCTCCCCCTGATGGGCACGCACCACAGATTGCACCACCGCCAGACCCAGGCCAGTGCCTTGGGAGCGGGTGGTGAAGAAGGGTTCGAAAATCTGGTTAAGCAGGTGGGCGGGCATCCCCTTGCCATTGTCGAGGATGCGCATCTCCACCCGGGAGCCGCTGCGCACCGCACTCACCAGCAAGGAGGTGGCCCCCGCCTGCTGGGCGTTGGCAATCAGGTTGTTGATGGCCCCCGCCAGTGCACTGCTGTTGGCGAGCAGGCAGAGATCCGGCTCCGGCGCCTCCATGTGCAACTCGCAGCCTTGCTGATTGCAAAATGCCTCGGCACCGGCCTGTACCTCGGCCAGCAACCCCTGTACCGAGATGGGGGTCACCACCTGGTTGTCACCGTTGCGAGCGAACAGCAGTATGTCGTTGATCTGTTTCTCGAGATCTTGCAACCTGGCCATCAGCTTTTGCTGGAACTGGCTGCGGGACTCGGGTTTCAAGGTGCGGTTGGCAAGATTGGCCGCATAGAGCATGGCGGCAGAGAGCGGTGTGCGGATCTGGTGGGCCAGCGAGGCCGCCATGTTGCCAAGGGCAGACAACCGCTTCATATGGTTGACTCTGTCCTGCAGTTTGCGGGTTTCGGTCAGATCCGTGATGAAGACCAACTGGCCGGGTTGATCCGGCAGCGGCTGGGTCGAGAGCTGCACCCGCCGTCCGTCACGCAGGGAGATCTCGTGACCGTCATCCTCACGGGGCTGGAAGCAGCGGTCGATGATCTGGCGCCAGGCCTGACCTTCCAGCGGCTCCCCCAACAGTGCCAGGGCTGCCGGGTTGGCACGGGTGATGCGACCCTCGCCATCGAGCAGCAATACACCGGTCGGCAGCGCCGTGAAGATGGCATAAAGCTGGCTCACCTCGTGAGACTGGAGTGGGTTGTTCTGCTGCTGGGCTGTCATAAACCTGACCTCAAACTGGCGATTAGGTCAGGTTATTCAATTTCCATGCCACTAAAAATATCAATATAAATCAAACCCTTGAATATAAGCGTCAAGGCTTTGACCTTTAGACTTCCTTGCTCATCCCGTACTTTTTCATCTTCTCCACCAGCGTGGTGCGACGCATGCCGAGCAAGTCGGCGGCACGGGCTACGACACCATCCTGGGACTCCAGCGCCTGGCGGATCAGCTCCACCTCCAGATCGGCCAGCATCTCCTTGAGATTGACCCCCTCCTCCGGCAGCTGCATGGCGCGGGCGTGACTGTTGTGCATATCCAGCTCGGGTGGATCCTGGAACACGGCGGCCAGCGCATCGCGCTCGTCCATTTCGGTCAACCGCTCATCCCTCGGTTCGCACGGCAGCAGACGATAGCGGCTCGGCAGGTCGGCCACATCGACGATCTGTTGCGGGTAGAGAATAAGCAGCCGCTCCAGCAGGTTGGAAAGCTCGCGCACATTGCCGGGCCAGGGGTATTGCATCAGGGACTCCATGGCGCGCTGGGTCAGGCGAATGATGCCATGATGCTGCTCGGCATGACGGTTGAGCAGCTCCTGCAGCAACAGCGGAATGTCGTCGACCCGCTCCCGCAACGGCGGCGTCTCGATGGGAAAGACATTGAGGCGATAGTAGAGATCCTCGCGAAAGCCCTGGGTGCGGATCATCACCTCCAGATCCCTGTGGGTCGCCGCTATGATGCGCACGTCCGCCTGGATCGGCTTGCCACCGCCGACCCGATCAAACAGCCGCTCTTGCAACACCCGCAGCAACTTGACCTGCATCGGCAACGGCATGTCACCGATCTCATCGAGGAACAGGGTGCCACCCTGTGCCAGCTCGAAGCGGCCGCGACGGGAGGCGATGGCACCGGTGAAGGCCCCTTTCTCATGACCAAACAGTTCGCTTTCCAGCAATTCGGCCGGGATTGCGCCGCAGTTGATGGGCACGAAGGGACCGGCGCAGCGTGAAGAGAGTTCGTGAATGGCGCGGGCGACCACCTCTTTACCCGTCCCGGACTCCCCCAGGATCAATACGTTGGCGTCGGTTTCGGCCACCTGACTGATGAGGCGGCGCACCTCCTGGATGCCACGCCCCTTGCCCACCAGCAGACGCAGCAGGGCCTGGCCCTTGTCATGGGTCTGCTGGCGAGGATGCAAGGAGACAAATGCCTGACAGAAATGCAGATACCGAGTGAGGGATTCGTAGGTGAAGGGAGCTTCGGCAACACCGATGAAATTGCTGTTGGGGAAATCAGCCGGAACCAGCGACAAAAACGGAATGCGGGGAAAGAGGGTCAGCAATTCGTCCAACGGACGACCGGTCAAGGCACCGGCCAGCACCCCTTGCAGCGGGCCAGACGTTTCGATGGCCACATCCAGCTCGCTCTCGGCAATCTCCTGCCAGGGGATCCCCATAAACGAGAGCACAGTGCCCAACTGTTGGCGCCGCTGCGCATCGGCATCAACAATCAATACTCCCATCGCCATCATATCCATCCCTCTTATAATAGACGTAACTTATTGTTTTAATGTGCTTCTGTGGTCAAGCCACGCACCTTATGCAGGTCGCACAAAGTGCCAAAATTCCGACGCATTGTCAAAATTTGTCGCATTTGACTTAAGTTTATCGACGCAACTGCGTAATAAGATAAATTTTGTCGCCTCTTTTTTGATGAGGCATGGGGCGCTACCGCGAGGCAGGGATATTGACTGCATGTTTCCGGCCCAGTGACAGGCCGGGAACATGCGACAAGGGATCAGTGACGGGCGTTGGTGTGGGGGGCGGCGTAGCGACACTCGGGGAAGCGGCTGCACGCCATGAACAGGCGACCGGCATGGGGACCTTTTTTGGCCTCTCGCTCCACCAGCGGCGCATCGCAGCGGGGACAATGGGGTGCCTGGTGCGAATGCGAGTCCTCTTCGTCCTCCACCTCGGCAAACAAGTTATCCACCAGCTCGCTGTCGGCGGTCGAGACCAGTGCACTCCTGACCGGCGTGGTGATCACAGGGGACGAGCTTGAAGGCGAGCGTCCCCCATGGCGGGTCTCGTCCATGTCGACGCCGTCCAGCAGCAAGGGGCTGAAGGTTGGCTCGCGGCGCTCACCCGGCATCACATTGTCGACCAGCGGTGCAGTTGTCTTGACCAGCAGCGGCAGGATCTGCTCGCGCAGCTCTTCCACCTGATAATGGGCACTCGCCGGGATCTGCAGCAACGGCAAACCGGCACTGTCGCAGGCGGTTTTCAGGAAAAGGTCGCGTGCCTTGCGTTTCTGATGTCGATGAGAACTGTCATCGAGCTCTATGGCGCAGATAAAGGAGAGATCGGCCGGGTGGCAGAGCAGATAATCCAGGTGCTTGGCGCTGATCTTGTTGAAGTGTTGCTGCCATTTGCTTTTGCCAAGCCCCGCCTGTGGCGTCAGCACATCGGCCACCCTCACCTTGGCAAAGACCCGGGCCTTGTCACCGACTGCCAAGTCCAGCACACCGAGGAAGGAGCGCTCGGCCGGGCTGAACAAGGCCTCCTGCAGATCATAGGGTAACGCCTTGCCTCTCTTGCTCCTGGTCCAGAAGACCACCAGCAGGAGCAGTACCAACAACACCAATCCCGATACGACAAGGGTATTCATGAATGCACTATCCAGTTCATAAAACGAAAGAGGGCATCACTCTACCACAGGGGTCAGATACCCGGCAGCGCTGAAATGGGGCACAAACCTCCCCTCTGGTTTTTTTCAGCCTGTTTAGGCCGAACGGGGCTTCATATGGCCTGCCACAGCAGGCACAATGCTACAGAAACCCAATTCCAAGGAGAGCAGGATGCAGAAGCAATTGGTCGTGACCGTGATCGGTACAGACAAACCCGGCATAGTCGAGAGTCTGGCGGATGTCATCACACAGCAACAGGGCAACTGGCTGGGCAGTTCCATGAGCGAGCTGGCCGGGCAATTTGCCGGCATCCTGCACGTCACTGTGCCCGATGAGCACTACCGCAGCCTGTGTGAGGCCTTGGTAATGTTGCCTGGCCTCACCGTCAGCTTTGCCGAAGGCCAGCTCGGCCAGGAACCGGAACGCCAGGTCATGCTCAGCGTCACCGGCAACGACAGAGCAGGGATAGTGCACGAAGTGGCCAGCATACTGCGCCAGCTCAACATCAACGTGGCCGATCTCACCACGGGTTGCGAACCTGCGCCCCACTCGGGCGCCCCGCTCTTCTATGCTCACGCCCTGGTGGCCCTGCCACCCCAGCTGGAGCTGGACGATCTTGTGGCGGCGCTTGAATCTCTATCTGACGATCTTGTCGTCGATATCGACCAGGCTTTCACCGACTGAGCGGATTGTCATCAATCTGTCATATTCACACGCCATAACTGCCGCGCAGACGCGACCTGATACAGAGGCATTAGATGAGCACCGACAAGCAGTATGAAGAAAAAGAGCTGAGCTGGCTCTCATTCAATGAACGGGTGTTGCAAGAGGCGATGGACAAGACGGTGCCCCTCATAGAGCGGGTCCGTTTTCTTGGGATCTTCTCCTCCAACCAGGACGAGTTCTTCAAGGTACGGGTGTCGGACGTCAAGCGCCGTATTCTCATCAATGAAGTACACGGCGGCGGTGACGAAGCCAAGGTGCTGCTGCGCGCCATCCAGCAGAAGGTGATGGCGCTCGGTGAAGCGTTCGACAACACCTACAAGGAGTTGTTGATCGCCCTGGCCCGCCACAACATCTTCCTGGTCAACGAGACCCAGATCTCCGAGTCAATCCATCAGTGGTTGCGGGTCTTTTTCAGAGAGAAGGTACTGCGCCACATCATTCCTATCCTGCTCAACAAAGAGGTCAACCCGGTCAAGTTCCTCAAGGATGAGTACACCTATCTGGCCATCGAGATGAAGAAGAATGGCCAGGTGATCCAGTACGCTCTGGTGGAGGTACCGACCGATGATCTGCCCCGCTTCTTCCAGCTGCCGCCGGAAGGCACCCGCCGCAAGAAGCAGATCATCATTCTGGATAACGTCATCCGCTTTTGTCTCGACGAGATCTTCAAGGGCTTCTTCGACTATGACGAGATTGCCGCCTACGCGGTGAAGCTGACCCGGGATGCCGAGTATGACCTCTCCGATCAGCTGGATCTCAGCCTGGTGGACAAGATGAGTGACGGCTTGAAGCAGCGTCTCACCGCCATGCCGGTGCGCTTCGTCTACGAGCGGGAGATGCCCGCCGCCATGATAAGCTTCCTCAAGCTCAAGCTGCAGATCAGCTCCTACGACGCCATCATGCCGGGCGGGCGTTATCACAACTTCAAGGATTTCATCGGCTTCCCCAACGTGGGCCGGGACTATCTGGAAAACCCCAAGCTGCCTGCCCTCGAATGCCGCGACTTTGACGGCTTCGTCAATGCCTTTGATGCCATCGCCAAGCAGGACATACTGCTCTACTACCCGTACCACAAGTTTCATCACTTCACCGAGCTGGTGCGCCAGGCGGCGTTCGATCCTGCGGTCAGTGCCATTCGCATCAATATCTACCGGGTCGCCAAGAAGTCGCGCATCATTCACTCCCTCATCGATGCCGCCAACAACGGCAAGAAGGTGACAGTGGTGGTGGAGCTGCGGGCCCGTTTTGACGAAGCGGCCAACATCGACTGGGCCAACATTCTCACTGACGCCGGGGTCAAGGTGGTGTTCGGGGTGCCGAGCCTCAAGATCCACTCCAAACTCTGTCTCATTACCCGCCACGAAAATGGCGAGGCGGTGCGCTACGCCCATATCGGCACCGGCAACTTCAACGAGAAGACGGCCAAGATTTACACCGACTTCTCCCTGTTGACCCGCCATCCGGATATCACGGCCGAAGTGGAAGGGGTGTTTGAATACATCGAGTACCCCTATAAGCGTTACAAGTTCAACCACCTGCTGGTCTCCCCCATCAACAGCCGCCGTCAGCTCTATCGGCTGATCGACAACGAGCTCACCAACGCCAAGGCGGGACAGCCCAGCGGCATTATTCTCAAGATCAACAACCTGGTGGACAGGGATCTCATCAACCGCCTCTATGCCGCCGGTCAAGCGGGGGTACCCATCCAGATGATCATCCGCGGCATGTGCGCCCTGCGTCCCGGCGTGCCGGGCTTGAGCGAAAACATCAAGGTGATCAGCATCATAGACCGCTTCCTCGAACACCCGCGGGTCATGGTGTTTCACAACAAGGGCAACCCCCAGCTCTATATTTCCAGCGCTGACTGGATGAGCCGCAACATCGACGGCCGAATTGAGGTGGCCACGCCCATCTATGACGAGCGCCTCAAACAGCGCATCATGGACATTCTCGAGCTGCAACTGAGCGACACCTGCAAGGCTCGCGTCATCGATGCGGATCAGAAGAACGAATATGTGAAGCGGGGTAACCGCCGCAAGATCCGTTCCCAGGTCGCGATTTACGACTACCTCAAACGCATAGAGTCAAACAATGGACAATAGCCTGTACGCCGCCGTGGATCTTGGCTCGAACAGTTTTCATATGGTGATCGCCCGCCTCAACGAGGGGCGTATGCAGATAGTTGATCGCATCAAGGAGCGGGTTCGGCTGGCGGAGGGGATGGATGAGCAACGTCGCATGTCGGCAGAGGCCATGGGACGTGGCCTCGACTGTCTCGCCCTGTTTGCCGAACGACTGACCAACATCAAGCCGGATCACATCCGTATCGCCGGCACCTATACCTTGCGCCGCGCCAGCAATGCCCGCGAGTTCGTGCGCGAGGCGGCCACTGTGCTCAACCATCCCATCGAGATCATCAGTGGCCAGGAGGAGGCGCGTCTCATCTATCAGGGCGTCGCCCACACCCAGCATATTGAAGGACAGGTACTGGTGGTGGATATCGGCGGCGGCAGCACAGAGCTCATCATAGGTGAGGGGTTCGACAGCAAGGCACTCACCAGCCGCAAGATGGGCTGTGTCAGCTTCACCCAGCATTTCTTTGCCAACGGCAAGCTGAGCGAGAAGGCCTTCAACGCCGCCGTGCTGGAGACCCAACATCAGCTCGCCCCCATCATCAACCAGTATCGCAAGTTGGGCTGGCAGAGCTGCCTGGGCAGCTCCGGCTCCATTCGAACCGTGCGCGACGTGCTGCAGGGCGAAGGCTGGACTGATGGCAGCATCACATTGGCGGGACTGGAGCGTCTCAAGCGAGAGATGCTCGACCACAAGCGGGTCGATCAGTTGAAACTCGCCGGCCTGACCGAGGAGCGCCAGGAGGTGTTTGCCGCCGCTGTGGCCATACTGCTTGGACTCTTTACCTCTCTGCCCATAGAGAGAATGGAGTATTCGGACGGTGCCCTGCGCGAAGGGTTGCTGTATGAATTCGAGGAGCGCTTGCAGCACCACGACATTCGCGAGCGTACCGCCCTGGCCCTCTCCACCCACTATCGCATCGACAAGCGCCAGGCCAATCGGGTCGAGCAGAGCGTACTGACCCTGTTCGATGCGCTGAGCGGTCCCTGGGAGATGCCGGAGGAGCCCTATCGCGCCATCCTCGGCTGGGCGGCGCGACTGCACGAGATTGGTCTGGCCATCAACTACAGCGGCATCCATCGCCACTCCGCCTATATCTTGCAGCACACGGATCTGCCCGGCTTCAACCAGGACGATCAGGCACTGCTGGCGGCACTGGTGCGGTTTCAGCGCAAGGGGCTCAAGCTCTCCGAGCTCCCTCCCCTGCCCAACCACGACGAGCAGACCGTGCTGCGTTGCATTCGCATCCTTCGCCTCGCCGTGGCGGCGCACCACAGGCGCCAAGACAACCTGTTGCCGGAATGGAAGGTGCAGGCAGCCGAAGATCAGCTGGTGGTCACCCTGCCGATCGATTGGTGTGACGAGAACCGCCTGCTGATGCAGAACCTGGAGAAAGAGCACCGTTATTGTCAGGAGCAGGGGTGGCCACTGCTGTTCCAGCTGAGCTGATCCCCTTTCTCCACCCCGTAAACAGACAAGCAAAAAGGCAGCCCAGGCTGCCTTTTTGCTGTTATCCACTCGTTTTAACGGCGGCTTACTGCAGCTCGGGCAGCAACCACTTGGCCATCTCGAAGTAGATGATGAGGCCGGTACCGTCCACCAGGGTGGCGATGAAAGGAGCAGAAACAACAGCCGGGTCAATCCGGAAGCGACGCAGCACCATGGGAATGATGGAAGCAACGGTGGCGCTCCAGAGCACGATGGCGATGATGGTCAAGGTCACAACCATACCGATCTCGGGGCCGACACCCAGGCTCCAGGCCCGGATCCATGCCGCAACCGCAATCGCTGCCGAGATAAGCAAACCGGTGGAGAGTTCCTTTTTCAAGACGGTCCCCAGGTTCTTCAGACTCACTTCACCCACCGCCATGGCCCGCACTATGGTAGTGGTGATCTGGGTACCACTGTTACCACCGGTACCGATCAGCAGCGGTATGAAGAAGGCCAGCGCAATGGCGGCTTCCAGCTGCTCTTCGAATGCCCGCAGTACTGTGCCCGTATAGGCTTCTGCCACAAACAGGATAAGCAGCCAGCCCACCCGCTTGCGCCACAGTTGCCAGGGAGTCGCCTGCAGATAGGGCGTATCGAGCGGCGAGGAGCCACCCTGCATCTCGGCATCCTCTGTGGATTCGAGCTCTAGGATGTCGGCAGCATCGTCCACGTGGAAGATACCCACCAGCTTGCCCTTCTCCTCTACCGGTAGCGTCGAGATGTCGCGGTCAATCAGCAAACGGGCAGCCATCTCCTGATCAGCACGCGCATTGATGCGCACCGTATCCCTGTCCATCAGGTCGCTGACGGGCAGTTGGGGATCGGCAATCAGCAAGGACTTGAGCGCGATACTGCCGAGCAGACGATGCTCAGCGTTGACCACATACAGGTTCTGGAACAACTGGGCATTGTCCCAGGCATCGTGGATCAACTGCTTGGCACTGCCCACCGTCTGCTGATCGCTGATGGCCAGAAACTCATGGCGCATGTTGGCGCCAACCGATTCGGGTGGCCAGTCGAGCAGGGAGTAGAAGGTGGACTGAGCCGGCTCCGGGAAGCGAGAAAGCAGCATGGTGCGCTCGCTGCTGCCCAGTCGGCGTAGTATGTCCAGCAGATCACGACGAGGAATAGCCCCTTGCAACACACCGATAAGGCTGGCATGCAAGCGCAGCAGCAGACGGCCGGCAACGTCGGCCGACAGTGAGCTCAGCAGGGCCGCGCCTTGTTCAGTGGGCAGGGTATCGAAGATACAGTTGAGCTCTTCCGGACGCAGGGTCAGCAGTTGATCGGCGCGCTGAACCGGATCCAGATTATTCTCCAGCCAGCCCTGCAGGGCAGCCAGATCGAGCAGTTGATGACGATTGAGTAGAGTCTGTGTTTTCTTCATCACAAGTGACCTCATGTGATTTCAGGCAGGGCCTGAGCGCGATCGGATATCCGGTCGCCGTCTGAAAGAAAACAGCAATTTGATTGACGAGTAATAGGCAGGAAATGACGCCGTCCGGCGTGTCATCATCCCCACGTACCAGCTTTAGCACTGCATAACGTATCCGGCATGCCGGAAGCCACTTGGGTTTACACCTTAATCCGATGAAAACTGTCCTGATCTTGGGCGTCTCTGGACGTCGTGAGATCAGTGGCCTTTGTTTATACAGGAGCCTCGCCTAACGAGATGCTGCAAAAAGTACGCACAACCCTTTGTTGTGCGGGCTGCATAATTATCGAATGCTCAATACGAGTCAAGCCACCAGGACAGGGTAATTGGCCTGCTGCAATATCTTGTTACAATTAGGGCTGAAGTGGATTCATATGGGGGTTAGCAGTGGGTATTCAGCAAATGGGCCTTGTCACCTGGCAATGAAATTGCGGTGACAGGGCCCGTGAAAATATCAACGAATATAATCAAACAGCGTCAGTTTGCTTATTTTGCTGAAAGAGAGCTGGGAGGCACTCAATGCCGCGTCCTCTTTCGACAGGGTGGCGATCACTTCATACAAATCCGCCTCGGATACCTTGGCCCTGGCTTGTTGATTGAGGGTACTCAAACCGTCGTTCGAGCCGAGCACCTGCTCCAGACTGTTCATTCTGCCGCCTATCTCGCCCAATCCCTGGTCGACATTCAAGCGGGCATTCTTCATATGGGACGTCGCATCCGCGACTTTTATCTGAAAATCGTCCGCTGAAATATTCGGATCACGCAGCGCAGTAATAAAGTCGGACATACCATCCAGAATATTGTTGTTCTGGGGGGGATCCAGTACGAAGTCTTGTGCCGCACCGCCTGCAGGCAGATCCAGGGTCAGCTCCAGGCCATTGAAGGGGATCTTGTTGCCCGCGACATAATCACCACTTTGCAGCAGGGTGCCGCCACCATCCCGTATTTCATAAGTATCCGGCGTACCAGCGGCCGTGGTTACCGTATATTGGTTGCTGGCAAGAGCGGGATCATAATTATTGCGATAAAAACTGTCGAAGTTTCCCTGATCGGCCACCCCGACTTGAATATTGGCACTGGCAGCACTGCCGGTTCTGCGCGTAGGCACCACCTCAAACAAATTGAAGCCAGAATCATTGGCTGCAATTTGCACCGTCGGTGACACCTGAATATTGCGCTGGCCGGTATCTCCCTGAAACAGATAATTACCGCTGGCATCCTTGACGAAGGGCTGAGTCTTGCTCTGGTTGCCACCAAAAATAAATTCGCCCTGAGAGTTCTTGCTGTTCATCAGGTCAAACATCTGTTTTTGCAACCCTTCCAGCTCACTGGCAATCGCCAGACGGTCATCTGCGCTCACCGCAGAGTCGTTGGATTTCTGGATCAGGGTCTGGGCACTGGTCATGGCGTTGTTGAGCGCGGTCAACACCGTCTCTTCATGACCCAGGCTGTTCTCAAGCAGGCTGCCATTGACACCATACTGCTTGAACAGATCGATCTCCTTGGTCAGCGCCATCTTCTGGCTCATGCCGGAGGGGTCTTCCCCCGAGGTCTTGAACTTGTCCCCGCTCTGCAGCTGTTCATAAGCCGTGCTCAACCTTTCGTTGGCATTGTTCAGCGAGGTGATATTCCGGCTATAGACCATGTTGGTGGTAATACGCATGCACTTACCTCACTGAAGACAACAGGGTATCGAAGATGGTTTTGGCGGTGCTGACCACCTGGGCCGATGCCGCATAAGATTGCTGGTAGCGGATAAGGTTGGCCGCCTCCTCCTCCAGGCTCACGCCAGAGACGCTCTCGAAGATACTGGTGCTCTGGTTCAATTTTGTTTCGTTGGCCTTGAGCAAGGTCTTGGCCTGGTTGGTCTGGTTGCCTATCCCTGTCACCAGGCCCGAGTAAGCCTCGTTGAAGGTCATCTTGTCATTGCTGGTGCCGGCATTGGTGCTCTTGCGCACCAGGTCCTTGTTTTGCAGCTCCGCCAGAGCCAACCCGTTGGCGTTGTCGGCAAAACCATCCTTGTTGTAGCTCAGGGTGAAGCTGTCATTGGCCCTTACCGTACCTGTGATGCTGAACTCATAGCCAGGCGACTGGGTCGGATCGGCATACACCTTGGGTCCCCCCAATGGGCTCTCGATGGCAGCCATCAGATCCTGTCCCTTGCTTGAGGCCGGCGCCACGCCGATGAGGGTAGTGCCATCTGCCGCATAGACTTCGTAGTTGCCGCTGCCATCTATCTTCACCACTTGGGGCGCTGCCGGATCCAGCGTATTGGCACCAAAACCTGAACCCGTGCCTGTATTGAAGACGCCGCCAAGCTTGATCTCGGCAGAACCGAAGTTGTCCTTGTTCTTGTCAACCTTGAGGGGGGATGCCAGCGCCAGATCCTCCGGGCGGGTGGCCGCTTGGCCCAATCCGGCTGCCGCCTGCTTGGTCGGCTGCAGCAGGATCCTGTCCCCTGCAGCGGGCGTACCAGAGAGGTCGATCTGAATGCCATGCCCGGCAACCTCGAAGGTGGCTGGTGGTGTGCTGCCAGTTGCCAGCGAGGTGCGATTGCCATCCTTGTCCAGCGAGAACACCTCGTAACCGGTGGCGCTGCTGAACTGTACCTCGTAATCAAAGGTGGTGACCTCGGTGCCTTTCCCGGGCACGAAGCTGACTTTGGCGGCGCCGGTGCCTGTGTTCTGCTCATAGGTCAGCCCATCGCTGGAGGCAAGGGAGAAGAGATCCCCCCCCAGCTCGTTATCCAGATCCATTCCCAACCGGTTCTGCCGGTTCATGGCATCGGCCATGGCCGCCGCCAACTGACCTAGCTCACGCTTGCTCGGCTCCAGATCATTGCGAGCGGAAAACAAGCCCCCCACCCCGCCACCTATGTCTTTGTCATTGATGGTGGTTTTATTGGCCCCCAGAGTCAGCTGCAGCTCGGACTCCCGAGAATCCGGGTTTCCCGACACAACGCTGAACTGGGCGACCCCGCCATTGAGGACCAGCGAGTGGCCCGTTCTCATGTTGACCAGCATGCTGCCATTGGCCTGAGGCACTGTGCTGATCTCCATTTTTTCGGAGAGCTGGCGAATGGCTTCATCCCGCTGATCGAACAGCATCAGATTCTCTTCCGGCGTTCCCTGGGTGCGGAGGATGGCCTGATTCAGATCATTGATGCTGTTGATGAGGTTGTTAACCTTCTTGGTCTCGTCACCTATGGTGGTGTTGATGGTGTCGGTCTGCTTGTCCAACTGGGCTGACAGGGTATGAAAGCGGTTTACCATGCCGCTGAGCTCGCTCAGGGTGGTCTTGCGACCGGCGATGTCGGCGGGAGCCTCGTTGGCGGTATGGAACGCCTTGAAATAGGAGGTAACGGCTGCACCGACACTGTTGCTGGCATCCCCCAGCAAAATGTCGGCATTGGAGAGCTGCTCGTAGCGAGTGGCGGATGCGAAATAGGCGGACGTATCACGGCGCACCTCACCCTGGGCATAGGTATTGATGACCCGATCGGTCAGCATGTCACCCGTGCCCATACCGACGGAATTGGTATAGATCAGCGTACGCTCACGCACATAGCCCTGGCTGTTGACGTTGACTATGTTGTTGCTGGTGGTCTGCAGCAATCGTTGCTGTGCCAACACACCCGAGGTACCAATTCCAAGCAGATCGCTTGCCATGACTTACAGCTCCATTTCTGTGGCGTTGGTAGCGGAGTAGCCAGCAATGGCATCACTGCGCAACACCTGTTTCAGTTTCCTGGCGTACTGGGGATCCGTGGCATAGCCTGCCTGTTGCAAGGCTTCGAAATAGCGATCCGGGCTGTCCACCTTGGCCAGGGCCCCCTTGTAACGGGTACCCGAGGTCAGGAAATCCACATAGTCGTTGAAGCTCTCCTCAAACGACTCATAAGAGCGAAACGCTGCCTTCTGGCGTGACGCTACCCCTTGTTCATACTCCAGGGTGCTGACCACGGCCTTGGGGCCTTGCCAACGCGGGTCAGCCTTGATACCGAACAGGTTATGGGTGATTTCTCCCTCTCCGTTCTTGATCACCCGCTTGCCCCAACCGCTTTCCAGTGCTGCCTGGGCCACCAGTACCGCCGGGCTCAGGCCCAACTTGTCCGCCGCCTTTTTGGCAAGGGGCATCAGCCGATTGACGAACTCTTCCGGGGTCTCGAACACCTTCGTCGTCTTGTCCAGCGCTTTGGCTCCCCGCACTGCCTGGGCCTCTTGTACCAGACCCATGGGGGGGACGGTACGATGAGTGCGATGCGATGAGGCCAACGGCTGGGCAGCCTCGCCCATCTCTTTATTAGCAAAATCTTTGCCAACTTTTGAAGCCGAGATGAGATCGTTGGCCGCCGAGGTTGGCGGCTGGTAGGGTTTATAGACCCGTTCGGTACGCTGCGGCAGCTTGAGTACGCGGCCATCGTGACGGGTAAAGGTCTCGGGGGAGAACTGCTTGATCACCATGTCGGCCAGCCCGATACCTCCCTTGCTGGCCATGTCGGATACCCGCTGCTCATCCAGCATGCCTTCATAGAACTGGGTATAACTGCTGTTCATGGGGTTGTCCTGAGTCAGCACCTGATTGGCCTGACGCATCCCTTTGAACAGAGTCTGGGTAAAGATGGATTCAAACTGGCGGGCGGCGCTTTGCAGTGCGGCAGCCTGCCCATCCTTGCTCTGGCTCAACTGACGCAGGCGATCCAGGTTCTTGATATCCTGCACCATGCCCATGTTCATGCCGCTGTTGGTGTCAAACTCTGCCATTTTGCTTACCTCATTGCCGCCCGTGGCAACCCCTTGCCGCTTGTTACAGTATGACCAGCTGACCTTGGATGGCGCCCGCCTGTTGCAGCGCCTCCAGAATCGCCATCAGATCGCCGGGAGCCACCCCGACCTGATTCACCGCCCGTACCAGGTCATCCAGCGTCGCGCCAGTATCGAACTTGAACATGCGACCAGGCTCTTGCTGGACATTGATGGTCGAGTTATTGGTCACCACAGTCTCACCTCCCGCCAGTGGATTGGGCTGGGAGACCTGCTGGTTTTCTGCGATGGTGACCGTCAAGCCGCCATGGCTGATAGCCGCAGGCTTGAGCCGCACCTTGCTGCCGATGACAATGGTGCCGGTACGGGAATTGACGATGATCTTGGCAGCCTCACTGGCGGGATCCACCTCCAGGTTCTCTATGGTCGCCAGATAAGAAACCCGCTGACCTGGATCCCTGGGCGCGTAAACCTTGATCGAGGTTGCATCGAGCGCCTGCGCCGTGTTGGGCCCCACCAGATCATTGACCACATCCGCCAGTCGGCGAGCCGTGGTAAAGTCCGGCCTATTCAGGTTGAAGGTGATGGTATCCCCCTGGCCGAAGGAGTTCGGCACCTCCCGCTCCACGGTCGCGCCGTTGGCGATGCGGCCCACGGTCGGCGTATTGATCACCACCTTGGAGCCGTCGGCCCCTTCGGCTCCGAGGCCCCCCACCACCAGACTGCCTTGCGCCACCGCATAGACGCGCCCGTCCAGCCCTTTCAAGAAGCTTTGCAACAGGGTACCGCCCCGTAGACTCTTGGCCTCACCGATGGCCGATACGGTCACATCTATGGTCTGGCCCGGCTTGGAGAAGGGGGGCAAGTCTGCATGGATGGCGACCGGCGCCACGTCTTTTATCTTGGGCTTGATGTTGTCCGGCACCTTGATACCGAAGTTGTTGAGCATGGTGCGAAACGTCTGTTCGGTGAAGGCGTTGTTCTTCTCGCCAGTACCGGGCAAGCCAACGACCAGACCGTAACCAATCAACTGGTTGTTACGAACCCCTTCCACCGAGCTGATGTCCTTGATACGGGAGGCGTTGGCCATTCCCAAAGGCATCAGGCAGCAGATCAGGGTCACAAGACGGAGTGACGTCATAACATCTCCTAAAGCGGCCACCAGGGGCCATTGAAAAAGCTGGTAAGCCACCCTTGCTCCTGGCTGTTGGCCAGATCACCGGTACCACCGTAATGGATACGAGCATTGGCGACCCGTTGTGACGACACACTGTTTTCGGACGTCACGTCTTCGGGCCGGATCATGCCGGTGATCCTGATGTATTCGTTGCCATTGTTGAGCATGATCCACTTCTCGCCGCGCACCACCAGATTGCCGTTGGGCAGCACCTTGGCCACGCTCACCGAAATATTGCCCTGCAGACTGTTGCTCTGATCCGCCTTGGCCTGCCCCTTGAAGGCGCTGTTCTGGCCCAGCGACGCCGACAGATCATAAGGACCTGCCGTGACCGGCACTCCGCCCAGCGTAACGGGCTCCATGCTCAGCTTGTTATCCTTGCCACTCTGGGTATTGGCTTTCTTGGAGGCAGAGGTGGACTCGGCCAACTCTATGGTGATGATGTCACCCACTCTGTGCGCCTTGATGTCCGAGTAGATGCCGTTGACCTGATCGGGTTGAAAAATGGCCCCTGTAGGTCTGACCGACACGGGATCCGACTCCCCGTAAACGGGGGCAAACTCGGGATCATCGGGCTTGGCGGTATTGAGAGTGCTAGTGCAACCTCCCAGCGCCAGCAGTCCCAGCATCCATATGGTTTTCATCATGCGCCTCCTACTGATGTGCGCGAGATCAAAAATAAGCTCATACCGTCCACAGCCAACTTATGTGCGCTGGATCAGGAAGGACATCATGCCGTCCACCGCCGAGAGAACCTTGGAGTTCATCTCGTAGACTCGTTGTGCCTGAATAAGATTGACCAGCTCCTCGGTCACGTTGACGTTGGAGGTCTCCAGCATGCCCTGTTTGATGACCCCGAGCCCGTCTGCACCGGCCACACCCTCGATGGGCGCGCCGCTGGACTGGGTTTCGAGGAACATGTTTTCCCCCATGGGTTGCAGACCGGAAGCATTGACGAAATCAGACAGGTTGATCTGGCCGACAACTTGGGAAGCGCCATCCCCCTTGAGCTGGATCGATACCTGACCATCCGTGCTCACAGTCACGCTCTGGGCATTTTCGGGGATCTGGATCTCCGGCTGCAGCGGATAACCGTTGCCCGGGGTCACTATGGTCCCTTCATCATTGAGGGTGAACTGGCCGTTACGGGTATAAGCCGCGCTGCCGTCTGGCAACTGAATTTCGAAGTAGCCACGGCCGCTGATCATCAGATCGAGCGAGTTGTCCGTGGTCTGCACGTTGCCCTGACCATGGTTCTTCTGGGTGGCCACTACTTTGGCACCGGCACCCAGCATCAGGCCTGACGGCAGTTCGGTATCCGCCGAAGAGCGACCTCCGGGCTGATTGATGTTCTGATAGAGCAGATCCTCGAAGATGGCACGGGATTTCTTGTAACCCACAGTGCTGGCGTTCGCCAGGTTGTTCGAGGTGACCGAGATGTTGGTCTGCTGTGCATCCAAGCCGGTCTTGCTGATCCAAAGTGCAGGGTTCATGTAAAACTCCTTGATTAGCTGATGCGCAGCAACTGGGTTTGGGCTTCGTCATTTTCCTCGGCGGTCTTCATGATTTTGACCTGAGTTTCAAACTGACGTTGCAACCGGATTAGGTTGGTCATTTCGTCGACCACGTTGACGTTGCTCCCTTCCAGGGAGCCTGCAATCAGGCCCACAGTGGCCGAGGCCGCTTCATTCTGGCCATCCTTGCGACGAAACAGTCCGTCCTGGCCCTTCTCCACGGCGTCAGCCGCGGGTTTTACCAGCTTGATGCGCTGGAAGTCTTCCGGCAGGTTGGCCGCAGCCCCTTCAGGACGACCGCTGATGGTGCCATCCCGATTGATCTCGATCTTTTCCATCGGCAACGGCAGCACTATGGGTTGGCCACCATCGTCCACGACGTTGAGGCCGGTAGAGGTCTGCAGGTTGCCAGTCGCGCTCAATTGCAGGTTGCCCATCCGGGTATAAGCTTCGCCACCCTTGGGATCCTGCACCGCAATCCAGCCCTGACCGTCAACGGCCACGTCAAGATCTCGACCTGTCGTCATCAGCATGCCGTGCTGCAAGTTCTGACCGGGCCGCTCCGTCATGGCAAACACCCGGGATGGCAGCCCTTCACCGAATGCCTGCATACTGCGCGCCTGCTCGAAGTCAGACTTGAAACCGACTGTATTGGCATTGGCCAGGTTGTTGCCACGAACAGCCAGGCTATTCATGTTTTCCTTGGCCCCTGACATGGCGATGTAAAGCATGTGATCCATGAGATCCTCCGTCAAACCGATGACTCTGATCAGGTAACTGCAATTTAGGTGCCAACGTCTGTTGAATAAACGCCCACGGAAGGATAACGGAAAGGGAACAATAAAAAGGGGCGCCGAAGCGCCCCCTGTACCACCGTCATCATTAACGGATCTGCAGTATGGTCTGCTGCAACGAACTGTTCACTTCCAGCGAACGGGAGTTGGCCTGGAAGTTACGCTGGGCCGTGATGAGATTCACCAGTTGGGAGGTCAAGTCCACGTTGGATTGCTCCACCGCCGAAGACTTGATACTGCCCAAGGTGCCCGAATTAGGCGTGCCGGGCAGCGCATCTCCAGAAAGCAGAGACTGGCGCCAGGAGGTATCGCCAACCTGAGTAAGTCCTTGCGAGTTGGCAAACTTGGCCAGCGCAACCATGGCAACCTTTAACGTCGTCGCATTGCTGTAGGTGGCAGAAACAATACCGTCCGGCGTAATCTCCACCTTGGTCAGATTACCCACAGTGGCGCCATCCTGGGTCAGCTTGGTGACGTTGAAAGGAGAACTGTATTGAGTCACATCACCGAGACGAATTTCCACTGCCTGAGTGGGGTCTGCACCGTTGTTAATAATCCCGGCTACTGTGCCCAGCGCGACGGTTTTGATCGGGGCGGGTGGAGCTGGAATAGTAAGAGCTGGATCCAATTTTCCGCCGGCGGTAAACCTCATCTGGACGCCAGTGGGAATGCCAGGACCCGGGCTCGCTGAGCCACCATCAATATCAATGGGCTTGTTCCCCTCATACATGTACATGCTCCAGGTACCAGGGGTCAGTGGCGTTCCCGGCGCAGCCGGATCCTCATGGCGGACAAAATATTTGGTGATCACATGGGGGGCTCCAAGCGAATCATATATCGTCACTGAGGTTGAGTGTGCAAAGGTGGCTGAGTTGGTTGGATCAAACGCGGCAGGTGCCGTTGGTGTAGTTTTCGACTCAATACTCAGGTTAAAACTTGCTTCCACCAGCTCGGTCATTTTGGGCTCGCCCGCCCGATCCGGAATTTGAATCGGCTTGGTGGCGTTGATGCTGACCGCCTTGGGCGTCCCATCCGTGTTAATTTCATAACCTTGCAGATAATGGCCCTGATTGTTGACCATATAGCTGTTTTCATTGAGCTTGAAGGCGCCAGCTCGGGTAAAGGTACGATCCAGGTTGGTCAAACCGTCCGAGGTCACAAAGAAGCCGTTGCCCTGGATCCCCAGGTCCAATGCGTTGTTGGTAAATTGCAACGCCCCCTGATGAAACTGCTGGGCAACAGCCCCGGTTGCCACACCATTACCGACCTGTGTCTTGGCATTGACAAAGATCGAGTTGGCATAAACATCGGCAAACTCGGCACGGGACTCTTTAAAGCCCATGGTATTGACGTTGGCAATGTTGTTGGCGGTAACGTTCAGATCTTTTTGTGCCGCGTTGACACCGCTCAAGGCATTGTTAAATGACATATCCAGCTCCTTAGATCGATGCTGTAGGCGTGGTGGTTGGTGGTGTGGTTGTCGCTCCTGCAATCTGCAGGATACTGTTCAGGGTTGTTGTGCCAAGGCCTTTCAGATTGAGCTGTGTCGGGTTGGTTCCATTTCCCAAGACCACACTATCAACCTTGCCATAAGCAAATGTAGCGATGCTTTCCGACTTTCCTTCCGAGTTGTTACCGTTGGCCTTGAGGACATATTTACCTGACGCGACGGGATCACCGTTCTTGTCTTTTCCATCCCAGGTAAACTCAACGTTCCCCTTCTGCTCGCCTTCGAGAGCAAACTCCTTGATAACCTGCCCTTTCTCATCTTCTACGGTAATTTTGACATTCTTGTACTTGTTCTCGACGCCGACAGCCACAACCCCGCCAAGGGAGCCGTCTTTCTCCAAAAAGCCGACGTTGCTCTGCAACAGCACATTTTGCCCAACCAGCGCAGAGGCCTGCAGCGCCTGGCTGGAGGTCATCAGGGTATTGAGATTACCCATCTGGGTTGACAGGCTGCTGATCCCCTCGGAGGTGGACATGGAGGTCATCTGGGACAACATCTGGGCGTTATCCACTGGCTTGAACGGATCCTGATAGGAAAGCTGCATGGTCAGCAACTTCAGAAAAGACGCCTGATCCAGCTCTTTCTTCGGAGCCGTCGTCGTATCAGTGGTCTGGGTTGTGGTACGGCTGATGCCGTTCACACTACTTGTATCTGCCATCTGTGCTTACCCCTATCAGGACTTGCCGAGGTTGAGAGTCTGCTGCAACATTTTTTTGGCAGAATCGGCAACCTGCACATTGGTCTGATAGCTGCGCGAGGCATTGATCATGTCCGCCATCTCTTCAACCATGTTGACGTTGGGTTTGAAAATATAGCCATCATCGTCCGCCATAGGATGGTTGGGGTTGTACTCCTTGAGCAAGGGGGCCTTGCTCTCGACAATCCCTTTCACCTCGACACCGACCGATGATTGCTTGTCTGACATCGCCTGATCCAGTTGAGCGGCAAAGATTGGCCGCCTGGCATGGTAAGTTTTTTCCACGCTGGAGCTGACGCTGTCGGCATTGGCCATGTTGCTGGCCACCGTATTGAGTCGAACAGACTGTGCACTCATGGCCGAGCCTGCAATGTCAAAGACCTTGAACAAACTCATTACTGTTCTCCTTTCAAGGCCTTCAACAGGCCACTGATCTTGCCGTTCATAAATTCAAGGGAGGTCTGGTACTCAAGGCTGTTGCGCAAGAACTCGCTACGCTCCTGCTGCACGTCAACCGTGTTGCCGTCACCGGTATCAGGCTGCAGGGGATTGCGGTACTGCATCAGACCAAGGGCATCCGATTGCAAGGCAAAGTGCTTCTCACTGGTAGTGGCCATACCAAACCCTTGCTGATGCTGGGCCTGTGTCAATGCCTCTGAGAAGTTGATATCCCTGGCTTTGAAACCCGGGGTATCTGCGTTGGCAATGTTGCTGGATAGCACCTCGGCACGCTTGGAACGAACGCCCAGCGTGTATTGGTGAATCCCGAATGCCTTGTCGAATGAAATTGCCATAGCACACCTCCTGCTTGATAAATTATTAGCAAGAGGTGTGCCAAAGAGGGATTTTAAGCGGGGTTATTTGACTTTGTAGACGATGCCAGGATTGCAACGGACCATTTCGAACCGATCGGTCAGACCAGCCAGTGACTCTGAGGCCCCCAGCATCAGATAACCGCCAGGGTTGAGGCTGGCTGCGAACTGATTGAGGATCTTCGACTTCACCTCCGGCGCAAAGTAGATGAGCACGTTGCGGCAGAAGATGATGTCAAACTTGCCGAGCAGGCTGTAGCTCTCCAGCAGGTTCAGTGGCCGGAACGTGGTCAATTTTCTGACACGTTCCACCACCCGCATCTTGTTGTCACCATAAGGTTCGAAGAACAATTTTTTGCGCTCAGGTGACAAACCACGGGCCAGCGCCAGGCTGTCGTACACCCCTTCCTTGCACTGATTGAGCATGGTGCTGGAAATATCGGTGCCCACAATCTGCACGCCACCGGGCAAGGTACCCGGCTTCTTGACCTGCTGTTCCAGCGCCGTCATGGCGATGGAATAGGGCTCCTGTCCGGACGAGGAGGCAGCCGACCAGATCTTGATCGGACGGCCACTCTTGCCCAGTTCGGGAAAAAGCTTCTCACTGAGTAGTTGAAAGGGGTAAGTATCGCGAAACCAGAGGGTCTCGTTGGTAGTCATGGCATCAACCACTGCCATTTTCAGGTCACGCTCACGCACACTCATCGCTCGAGTAACCAGATCAGACAGACTCTCAATACCAAACTGAGTCATCAAGGGTGAAAGCCGACTCTTGACCAGATACTGTTTGTTGTCACCCAGCACGATTCCGCTCTGAACTGCCAGAAAGTTGCTGAATTGTTTGTATAAGTCGTCCGAAAGTGTCTTCATGCAGTTTGTTCTTCTTGATTAGAGTGCGCCTTGTACGGCTTTGGCCAACTCATCCGGTTGGAATTTGGCGATGAAATTGTTCGCACCGACTTTCTGCACCATGGCCTGATTGAACACCCCACTGAGGGATGTGTGCAGAATAACATGTAAGTCCTTGAGATTGGGATTGTTACGGATCTCGGCGGTAAAAGTATAACCGTCCATTTCCGGCATCTCGATGTCCGAGATCACCAAGGCAATCTGATCCTTGATGGGGCCATTCTTGGCCATCTCCAGCAACATGTTGAGTGCCTCACGCCCATCCTTGGCCAGCACACATTGCACGCCAATCGCCTCGAGGGCTCGCTGCACCTGCTTGCGAGCAACAGAAGAGTCATCTGCTACCAGTACGGGACGACCATGGGTATTGTGCTCAGCACTGGCATCCACCAACTCGGCACTTACTTCGGTCGACACCGGGGAGATTTCGTTGAGGATACGTTCAACATCCAGGATCTCCACCAGCTCGCCGTCTACCTCCGTGACCGCAGTCATGTAGTTGATGCGCCCTGCCCCTTTGGGTGGCGGCAGAATGGATTCCCAGTTCATGTTGATGATGCGTTCAACCGAATGCACCAAGAAGCCCTGAACTGAACGGTTGTACTCGGAAATAATAATGAAACACTTGCTCAGGTCCTCGATGGGACGTTTGCCCACCGCCATGCTGAGATCAATCACCGAAATGGTCTGGCCACGGATGTGCGCAACGCCACGAATACAGGAGTTGAGCTTGGGCATGACGGTCAAGGGAGGGCATTGCAGCACTTCACGCACTTTGAATACGTTGATGCCAAATCTTTGACGTCCATTGAGACGAAACAACAGCAGCTCCAACCGGTTTTGTCCCACCAGCTGGGTACGTTGGTTGACCGAGTCCATAATACTGGCCATAAACACTCCCTAAAAACGCTTGGCATTAATCATGCATGCGTATTGGCTTGCGTCAGACTATCGATGTCACTACAAACGAATTCTGAAGCAAGCATAGTTAAATATGGTGATATGCGTGAACAACTTATCGGCCTGCGAGAGAAAATGATTAGTAGACTTTTCCTCATCTTACTGCTGTTTTGCGGCATATCTCACGCCACGGCATCCGAGGTGACCAGTTATCTGCAAGAAATGGCGCAAGAGTTTGTGCTCGGCCAGCTCGATATTCCACTCGATGCCCAGGCTCACGTGCAAGCTGCCTCCATTGATGACAGGCTACCTTTGAGCCGCTGCGAGAAGCATCTTACCATCAGCCTTCCCGCCAGGATGGAAGTGCGCCGTAACACCACCGTCTACCTCAAATGTGAGGAAGAAAAACCTTGGGACCTCTATTTGCCGGTGCGCGTCAGCATCCAGAAACCCTATGTGACCGTGGCCACCCCGGTAGCCAAGGGCGACATACTCAGTGAGAGTGTCTTGACGCTGGCCTATCAAGATCAGACCCAGATCCGCGGTGATTATCTGAGCGATCCGGCCCCCCTGATAGGGGTACGCAGCAAACGGGAACTCAAGCCGGGTCAGCCCATACGGCTCAGCCAAGTCTGCGTGGTTTGCAAAGGCGACCAGGTCACACTCAGTGCAGAAAACAGCAGCATGCAAATCAAAACCATGGCCCGAGCCTTGCAAGATGGCAGCTTCGGAGACATGATCAGCCTCGTCAATATTCGTTCAGGAAAAACAGTGCAAGGGAAGGTCAGCGCAGTCGGCTCTGTGGTGGTCACCTTCTGATACGTTTTTCAGGTTATTTTTTTCTAAAGTTCTGACGACGGTCACCGATAAACAGGTAAGCGAACAACAAAGCAGACGAAGGTAAACACTATGGCTATTAACAATATCAACAACTTGGCGAATAATCGGTTGCAAAACACCGGTAACAGCCAGGGTGCCAACACCAAACAAGCGACCTCGTCTCCCGACAACCGTGCGGCGACTGTCAAGACAGACTCCGTCTCCTTGACCAATGAGGCGCAGCAATTGCAACAGATGCAGAAAAACCTCAACTCAGCCTCCACCGGCAATGAAAGCCGGGTCGAGAGTCTGAAGAAAGCCGTGGCCAGTGGTGAATACCAGGTCAACAGCGAGGCGGTAGCCAAAAAGATGTTCAGCTTTGAATCCACTCTGGACAAGCTGCTCGGATGATGGATTTACCTTCGCTGCTGCACACCCAAGACGAATACCTCTCCCGGATGCAAGGTTTGCTGGAGGAGGAATTCAACCTGCTCAAGCAGCACCAGGCACTGGCGCTGCCCGAGCTGGCAGAGCGCAAGCAGAAACTGCTTGCTGATATTGAAGTGCTGGACCAGACCCTGGCCCGGCTGCCCGAACTGAAACAGCAGCTGTCTGCCTTTCCAGAGCAGATGAATGCCCTGCGTGAAAAGCTCGATGCCTGTCAGGAACAAAACGATGTGAATGGTCGCCTGCTCGAGCTCAGCATCGTCTCCAACCGCCGCCTGGCAAGCTTTTTGAGCCAGTTGCGGGATCGCAACTCCCTGACTTATGACGCCAAGGGCAACACCCGCTCCGGCACACGCTCATTCGGCATCAAGGCCTGATCCCTTTCCGCCTCCCCTCGCGCAAGCTCTGCCCGTCGCCAGCCTATAACACCAGCCTCAACAGTTCTTCGCTGTCCGCACAGGCATGGATGCTCAACACGCCCGTCTCATACCGGCCATAGGTTGCCGCCAGATCTCCCCGTGGAAAACAGATGGACCCCGGATTCATCAGCACCAGCTCCCCTTCTCGCTGCAGCACGGGTAGATGGGTGTGGCCGCTGATAAACAGGCTGCCGGGGGGCAGCGGTACTGCATCCTGGCGATAGAGATGACCATGACTGACAAACCAGCGCCGTCCATCCACCAGCAACTGGTTATAAGGTGCTGTCATGGGGAAGTTCAGCAACATCTGATCCACTTCCGAATCGCAGTTGCCACGCACCGCCATGATGTGCGGCGCCAGCTGATTGAGCCGCTCCGCCACGGCGGCGGGGGCATAACCCGGCGGCACCGGATTGCGAGGGCCATGGTTGAGCAGATCGCCGAGCAGCAGATAGTGATCGGGCTGCCAGGGAGCAAGCTGGGCCAGCACCTGTTCCAGTGCGCTCAGGCTACCGTGCAGGTCTGAAATGATGGCAATCTTCATCGCGAACTCCCTTACTGCTTGCTGAAATAGAGATCCTTGGTGGCGATAGCCCCCTTGAGGTTCTGGCTCGGCAACCCTCGCAGTGTGGGATCCACCAGCCGCATCTGGTTGTAGTGATACACGGGAATGGCGGGCATTTCGTCCATCAGCAGCTGCTCGGCCTGGCGATAGAGTCCGGTCCGGGTACTACCATCCAGGGTGTCCGATGCCTGCTGCAGCAAGCCATCGAAGGCCGGATTGCAATAGCCGCTCTCGTTCTGGGGGTCCTGACAGCGGAAGCTGTTGAGCATGGATGAGGGCTCCACATAATCTCCAAACAGGAAGGAGCGGACCAGCAGGAAATCACCACTGTCTTTTGCCACCTGATAGGCGCTCCACTCCATGTTGTTGAGCGACACCTCCACCCCCAGCGGTTTCCACATGGCGGCCACCGCCAGCGCCAGCTTCTTGTGGCTCTCAGATGTGTTGTAGGTCAACGTCAGCTTGAGGGGACGGGCACTGTTGTAACCTGCCTGCGCCATCAAGGCGGCAGCCTTGGCCAGCCGTGTCGGCTGATCCTGCAGAGCCAGCGGTGAGCCAAGTACCTCATAGCCTGGCATGCCAGGCAGCAGAGACCAGGCAGGCCGCTCCCCCTGACCACTGACCTGTTCGGTCAGCACGTGGCGGTCTATGGTCATGGCCAGTGCCTGGCGCACCCGTACATCCTGCAGCTCGGGACGGCGCAGATTGAAGGTATAGAGATAGGTGCCAAGCAGCGGCAGACCCCAGAACCGCTCTGGCGTCGTCTGTTTGGTCTTCTGGTAATACTCCAGTGCCACCTTGTTGGTGAGCTGGATCTCCCCTGCCTCATAGCGCAGCCGTTCAGCATGCTGGGAGGAGAGCGGCAGATAGGTCACCCGCTTGATCCGGGTGTGCAAGTCATCCCAATAATGGATATTTCGCTCAGCCTCGATACGTTCATTGGGCGCCCAGTTCACCAGCTTGTAAGCCCCATTGCTGACCAGTTTGCCAGGCTGGGTCCACTCTTTGCCAAACCGGGTGATCGCCTGCTCATTGACGGGAACAAAGGGGCGTTGACTGACCAGTTGCAGGAAATAGGGTACGGGCCGCTCCAGTGTCACCTTGAGGATCTGGCTGCTCTCGGCCTCCACTCCCAGCGACGTGAGCTCGAGAGCCCCGGCATAAATGGATTGAGCATTGTTGATACCGGTCGCCAGCAGCAATCCGGCGGAAGGGGACTCTTGTGCCGGATCCAGCAGCCGACGCCAAGCGTAGACGAAATCCTGTGCGGTAAGCGGCTCGCCGTTGGACCATTTGAGCTGGGGTCGCAGGAAGAAGCGCCACACCAGCCCATCTTCGCTGGTCTCCCAGCGCTGGGCCTGAGCCGGCACTATCTTGCCCTGACCATCTTCGCTCACCAGCCCTTCAAACAAATCCACCAGCACCACTTCCCCCGGAAAACCGGAGCGGATCTGGGCAGGATCGAGGGACTCAGGTTCATCACCGTTGCCCTTGACCAGCGTCTGGCGATCCGACAGCACAGTCTCCTGGGTAACAGTGGTTGCTTGCAGCGACGGGGCCATCAGCAGGCCCAGCAGCAAGGGAGAAAGCCAGCGACGGGCTGGCCGGCGTTCCGGCTGATAAACAGCGGGGCGGTAAACCATGACATAAACCTCGTTCAATTCACTTTATTTCAAGAAGGGGGAAGGCCGGCAGCGCGCCTGAATACGAATGCATGATGCTGCGCTTGTTATCCCCGAAGACGCCCCGTATTGTATCGGGCTTGCCCAAGAGATGGAGTCTTTCGGGCTATTTTTTTCCGTAGTTTTTTATGAAATGCGAGTGGCTGTCGCTGGTAACGGCCTGACACGTCTTTCGCTCTGGCTACATTCTCAGGAGTTTTTATGGGGTACGAGTGGCTGGCGCTGGCAGCGGCCAGTTTGTGGGCAGTGGCGGCCCTGATTTCCGTCAAACCGGCCCGCCACCTGGGGGCATTTGCCTACAGTCGCTGGCGCATGTTTCTGGTCAGCCTGATGCTGGGCACCGCCAGCATCGCCACCGGAGGCTGGCAATCCCTTAGCGAGAGCGCCCTTCCCCTGCTGGCGCTGTCGGGCCTGATCGGTATCTTTGTCGGGGATACAGCACTGTTTGCCTGCATGAACCGGCTGGGCCCCAGGCGCAGCGGCCTGTTGTTCTCCTGCCATGCTCTCTTCTCCGCCCTGCTCGGTCTCTGGTTGTTTGGTGAGCAGCTCGGCGGCTGGCGACTGGTGGGAGCGCTGCTGGTGTTTGCCGGTGTCATGCTCGCCATCCTGTTCGGCCGGCGTGGCGGCAATCAGCACAACGAGTGGGAGCAGGTGCGTGGACACCTTGCCATCGGCATCGGCCTGGGGCTGACCGCCGCCTTCTGTCAGAGCCTGGGTGCCATCATCGCCAAGCCAGTGATGATGAGTGGCAATGTCGACGCTGTGAGCGCCTCCGGCATCCGCATGGGCAGTGCCCTGTTGGCTCACTGCACCTTGCGAGTGCTGAGAGTGCCGCTCGCCATGCCCCACAACCCCATCAACCGTCAGGTGCTGGGGTTGATTGGCATCAACGGTTTCCTGGCCATGGCCATGGGGATGACACTGATCCTGGTCGCCCTGCGCCAGGGAGAAGTCGGCATGGTGGCGATCCTCTCCTCCACCACGCCTGTCATTCTGCTCCCCCTGCTGTGGTGGCATTCGGGTCAGCGCCCCTCCCTTGCGGCCTGGGCGGGCGCCCTGCTGGCGACCCTGGGTACGGCCATGGTGCTGGGGGTCAGCGGACACTGAGCAAGGCACGCCTTGCCCAGTGTCAGGCGAGCGGCTTAGAACTGGGCGATTTCCTCTGCCGTCAGCTCGCGGTATTCGCCCGGTGCCAACGCTTCATCCAGCGCCAGTGTACCGATCTGCTCCCGATGCAGCCCCACCACCTTGTTGCCGATGGAGGCAAACATCCGCTTCACCTGATGATACTTGCCTTCATGGATAGTGAGTCGCGCCTCGCACTCGGCCAGAATTTCCAGCTGGGCGGGACGGGTCTTCTCGGTCTCGTTGCGCAGAAACACGCCATCGGCAAACAGCGATATGGCGTCCTGATGCACGGGATCAGCCAACCAGACATGGTAGGTCTTGGCACACTCATGGCGCGGCGAGGTGATGCGGTGGGACCATTTGCCATCATCGGTGACCAGCACCAGACCCGTGGTATCGAGATCGAGTCGACCAACCACGTGCAGCTTGCCCATGGCGGGTTCATCCATCAGGAAGAAGACTGTCGGGTGATCCGGATCCTCGTTGGAGCATACGTACCCTTCCGGTTTGTGCAGCATGAAGTAGCGATTGCGCTGATCCAGCGTCAGCATGACACCGTCAAATTCAACCTGGCTTTGCTCGTTGATGTGAAAAGCGGGTTGTTTGACCACTATGCCATCCACAGTGACCTCTCCCTGCCGGATCAGTTTGCCCGCCAGGGAACGGGTCAAATCGGAACAATCGCAAAGAAATTTATCGAGCCGCATGCACAACCTCAGAGTCCATCAATAAAGGGGCGCCATTATATAGGCCAAGGCCAACAACTCCAGCAATAAGCTGTGCTGGCGTAAACCGTACCACAATGACGAAGCATGGCGCGGATGTTAGACTGCCTGCTGAGGGCCTAACATTACGCATAATAATAAAGTCAGGAAGCCGTATGAAGTCACACACTCCTCATCCCGTCATTCCCGTCAACCAGCTACAAGCAGGCATGTATGTGATCGCCATCACCAGCCAGACCGGCGGCATGGAGATCGCCCAGATGGGGCTGGTGACGACTCGTCAGCAAATTGATGACCTGATCCGGCGCGGCGTGCTCACGGTGCGCGTCGATCTCGCCCGCAGCAAATTGGCTGGCATAGAGCAGATTATCTTTCCCGACCCGGCAGCCTCTTCAATTGCGTCACAACGCCCGACAGGCAGCGCGAACGGCGAGGGGCGTGAGCTCAAGATCCGCCGCCTGTATCAGGAGGCCCGTGAGCTGCAAGGCAAATTCATTCGCCAGCTAAAGGCGGGTGAGCCCATCGACATCACCCCCTTGGCAACCGTGGCCGAAGAGATGGTGGACACCATGTTCACCCACGGTGATGCCATGCTCTGTCTGGCCCGCATTCGTGCCAAGGATGCCTACCTGATGGAGCACTCCATGAACGTGGCCATACTGCTGGCCAACTTCGGCCGTTATCTGGCGCTGGAGCGCAGCGTGCTCAAGGAGCTGACCTTGGGGGGGCTGCTGCACGATGTGGGCAAGATCATGACCCCGGATGAGGTGCTCAACAAACCAGGCAAGCTGACCGATGAAGAGTTCACCGTAATGCGCCAGCACGTGGTACATAGCCATGACATTCTGAGCAGCACCCCGGGCATCACAGCCACCATGCTGGAAGTCGCCGCCAATCACCATGAGCGGCTCGATGGCACCGGCTATCCCCGCCACCTCAAGGGTGACCAGCTGTCTCTCTACACCCGCATGAGCGGCATCGTCGATGTCTACGACGCTGTGACGGCGGATCGGGTCTACAAGCAGGGGATGCAGCCGACCCAGGCATTCCGGATCCTGCTCAAGGGGGCAGATCACCATTTTGATCGTCTGCTGGTGACCAAGTTCATCAAATGCATGGGGGTCTATCCGGTCGGCACCCTGGTACAACTTTCCAACCAGCGACTGGCCATCGTCATGCAGCGCAATCCGCAAGAGCCGCTCAAGCCGGTAGTGAAGGTGATCTATCACGCGACCCAGCGCCACTACCTCGAGGTGCAGTGGCTGGATCTGGCGAAGTCCGGGGTACAGGAGAGCATAGAAAGCACGGTCGATCCCAAAGAGTTTGGCATCAGCCTCGCCAACTTCGTCTAGTTGGCGCCACCTTCCCGTTCGACACAGTGCTGGATCAAAAACTCTTCATCCAGCGGTGACAGATCAAAACGGATGCTGGCCTCTTCAATGGCACGGATATCGTGTTGATGATGCTCGCTGAGCCAGCGCACGGCGCGGCGCAGATCTTCGCCATGGGGCAGCAGAGTGTGGTCGCTCATAAGGGATACCTCCGTTAAGCCATTGGCACCAGCCGCACTATCGGGCTGTCTTTGTATAGCGTAGACCGTCCGCCGCCCCTTCTCGATCTCCCCCTCCATCTGGCCGCAGACAAAAAACCGAGGTCAAGGCAGGCAAACGCCCTATCCACCACAGATGCCTTGACCACTGCCCGGCCGCCTCTTGGCCACAAGAGTAGCCGGCAACCAGCAAGTGATCCGTCCTTTGGTGCAAGCCGGTCTGGCGACTTGACTCCAGCCACCCTGTCAAGGGTATGCTCGTCCTCTTGCCGACCCGTCCCGCTGGCAGCGGGATCGCCGTACCTCTTTTACAAGGCAGTCATGCAAGGAAGCTGAATGCAAACCAAGGACAAGTGTCTGGCCGCCCTGGTCATCCTCTGCTGGGGGCTGAATTTCGTGGCGATCAAGTGGGGGCTGGAGGGGATACCGCCGCTGTTGCTGGGAGCGCTGCGCTTCGTCGGCGTGGTCTTCCCCGCCATCTTGCTGGTGCCCAGGCCCACCATGCCCTGGCGCTGGCTGCTGGCCTATGGTGGCGCCATCAGCCTGGGACAGTTTGCCTTCCTGTTCAGTGCCATGAAGTTCGGCATGCCAGCGGGCATGGCCTCGCTGGTACTGCAATCCCAGGTGGTGTTCACCCTGCTGTTCGCCATGCTCTGGCTGGGGGAGCGCTGGCAGCCCCATCACTGGGTAGCGTTGCCACTGGCGGGCGCAGGACTCTATCTCATCGCCACCCATGGCGAGGGTAACCTGACCCTGCTCGGCTTCGTGCTGACGCTCTGCGCAGCCGCCTGCTGGGGCCTTGGCAACGTCATCAATCGCCAGATTGGCCTGCGCTATCAAACTTCCCTGCCCAGCCTCATCGCCTGGAGCGGCCTGGTGCCCATACTGCCTTTCTTCGCCCTGTCCTGGTTGTTCGAAGGGCCGGAGCGCATTGCCGCCAGCCTGCTCAACTTCAGCTGGCAGGGGCTCTTGTGCGTGCTCTATCTCTCCTTTGTCGCCACCTGGCTCGGTTACGGCCTGTGGGGCCGCCTGCTGATGCGTTATCCGGTGGCCCAGGTGGCACCGCTCTCCCTGCTGGTGCCCTGCGTCGGCATGGTGGCGGCTGCCGTCCTGCTCGATGAGCACCCCACTCCGTTGCAGTGGCTGGGTTCTGGTCTGGTGCTACTCGGCTTCGTGGTCCATCTGCTGGGTGGCCGGCTGCGCTGGTTCAAGCCACAGACGGCGCCTTGATGACTAGGGCGTTATTTGCCCATCGCCATTGACCCAACTGGCAAAAATTTCCATCATGAGCCAGTCCCTATCGGGACTGACGTCACCAGACCGTGCCTGCAGGATGCAGACCATCAGGAGAGAGCAAGGATATGCCATCGACAGCCTCAGCGGGGGTGAGCCCCGTCCCTACCCTTATTCGCACCACTGTTTACACCGCCGCCATCACCCTGACCCTGTGCTGGAGTCAGTTTGGCTGGGGCGCCAGCCTGCCTGCGGATCTCAAGTGGGAGAGCAACAATGCGGATCCTGTCTACGCCGATCCGGCCGCCAAACGGGGCGGCACCTTTCGCGGATTTGTCACCAGCTTTCCGCTGACCCTGCGCAAATTCGGGCCCGATTCCAACGGCAGCTTTGCCAGCTATGTCAGGGAAAGCAACCTGCCGCTGCTGAGCACACATCCCGTCACAGGCAACCCCATGCCCATGCTGGCAAACGCGTGGGCCTTTGGCGCCGATCACAAGACCCTCTATTTTCGCATCAACCCCAAGGCTCGCTGGTCCGATGGCCAGCCCGTCACCGCCGATGACTGGGTGTTTACCCTCAAGATGATGCGCAGCAAGGAGATAAACGACCCCTGGTACAACAACTACTACAGTACCCAGATCACAGACGTGACACGCTTCGATGACCACACCCTCTCCATCACCAGCGGCAGCGAAAAGAGTCGGGAAGATCTGCTGGAATCCCTGCCATTCACCCCTGAGCCAAGCCACGCCATCAAGCTCACGGCCAACTGGGTCAAGGAGTACAACTGGAAAATACTGCCAGTCACAGGTCCCTATCAGCTCGGCGAGGTAAAAAAGGGCAAGTCGGTTAGCTTCAAGCGGATCAAAGATTGGTGGGGAGACGAGGAGCGCTACTTTCAGCACCGCTTCAACCCGGACAGGATTGAGATCAAGGTGTTGCGGGATCAGAACATCGCCTGGCAACACTTCTTGCGCGGCGATCTGGATACCTTCCCGCTGGTCATGCCCAACTGGTGGCACGACAAGACCAAAACCGCAGAATTCGAGAAGGGTTATATCGAGGGGCTCTGGTTCTACAACCAGACCCCACAATCCCCCATGGGGCTCTATCTCAACACAGCAGACCCGCTGCTCAGCGAGCTCAATGTGCGGCTCGGCATCCAGCATTCCCTCAACCTCGACAAGATGCTCGTCACCTTGCTGCGAGGGGATTATCAGCGACTCAACAGCTACGGGTCGGGCCAAGGGGATTTTACCAACACAGAGATAAAGGCACGCCCGTTTGATCCCAAACTTGCGCGCAGCTATTTCGCCAAGGCTGGTTTCAACAAGGTGGGGCCACAGGGCATTTTGCAAAACAACAAGGGGCAACCACTGACCCTGACCATCACCTACACCACGGCGGAACATGCCCAGCGACTCACTTTACTGCGTGAAGAAGCCAAGAAGGCGGGGCTCAATCTCGAGCTCAACCTGATGGATGCCTCTTCGGGTTTCAAGTCCATGCTGGAGAAAAAACACCAGAGTGCCTGGATGGCATGGAGCGGCGGTCGCTATCCCGCTTATTGGGAGTTTTTCCACAAGGTCAATGCCAACAAGCCCCAGACCAACAACATCATGAACATAGATGATGACGCCATCACTGCCCTGGTAGAGCAGTACGACATGGAGTTCGACTTCGCCAAAAAAGCGGCGCTGTCGCGGCAGATCCAGCAGCGACTGTATGAACTGGCCAGCTTTGTCCCTGCCTATCAGGTGCCCTATACCCGGGAAGGGGCCTGGCGCTGGATAAAATTACCCAAGCTGCCCGCCACACCCAAAAGTGATCTGCTTTACTGGCCACTCGATGGTGGAAGTAGCGGCTACAGCTACGGCGGTCTGCTCTGGATCGACGACCAGCTAAAAACCGAGACAAAAGCCGCCATCAAAAACGGCAAGACCTTTCCTGCCGTCATGAAGATAGACACCACTTATCGACAGCCTTGAGACCAAAGTACATATCAAACAAAAGACCCCGCACCAGAGGTGACGGGGTCTTTTTTTGTTTGCAACCTTGGTTGCAGCCTTGACGCCAGGGGCGATTAAGCGCGCTTGGCCTGCTTCTCGGCAATGGCGTCAGCCACGTCGGCTGGCGACAGCACTATGCCTTCCTGATCCGGAGTCGGGAACACGGCGACGCACAGCTCGTCCTGCTCCATACCGTCAACCCAGCGCTCCAGCCACACCTTGAGGGTGATGGACTGCGGCTTGCATTCGGCCCACTCACCCTCGGCCCACGCCTGGGCGTACTCGGGGTGCGGCCATACCGGGATGCAATCTTCATCGTCTGTGGTCAGCATCATGACGCCGTGCTCGTCGGTCAGGACAAACAGCTCTTCGTACTCGACCAGCTTGCTGATGAAGTGCTCGTAACGGTAGTCGGCATTCAGTTGCAGCGCAGCATTGCGCTCGGTTTCGCTCAGTTCATAGCTCATTGGCCAAGTCTCTCTTTCAATAAAGGGCGCCATGTTCACATCTTGCTGACAGCTTGTCCAGTATGAGAGATCGGTCACCTATTATTCGGCAATATCAGCCCAGTTCAGGTGTCACCAGGGAGATCTCCGTCGTCTCGCAACAACGCTGGCGCAGCCAGTAGGCGGACTCCACCTCGACGAAGCAGAGCTGATCCCGTCCAGCCAACGCGCCACCCATGATCTGCTCGAATCGCAGCAGCTGTTGTTGCTCCCAGGCGTTGGCCAGTTTGGAACCATGGGCTTCGTCCACCACCTCGCGGCGCAGCTCGAACAGGTTGTCGGTGATCGGGCTGTTTATCTTGGCCGGGCTTTGCCAATACATCAGCAGATTGTCCATCATCTCGCTGTCGTAGTTGGCAAGGGCATCCAGCTCGGGCGTCGCTCCGATATCGCTGGCAGCAAAGTCACACCAGCCAGCCGTCAGCGGCGCCAGGGTTTGCGCAGCCGCAGCCTTGCCATGCTGACGCAATACGGCCACATCCCCCCCCTTTATGGCTGGCAGCCAGACATCGCCCTGATGCTGGTCGAGCAGAGGTAGCAGCAGAGAGGCGGGATAGACAGGGAAACGGGGGCCGAGAGTATGAAGCAGTGATACTAGCGTGATCTTTACCATGAGGGGCGCCTTGAACTGGAAGGCCGATATACAGTGCTCGGCCAGAAAGACAAAGGAGAGCCCTATCCTATCATGTTTGAACGCTGGCGAGCGGACTCACATTTTCACTGCTCAACTCGGAGATCCGAGCCCAAAAAAACAGCGTTCAAGCACTCCCCGCACGGATAAAGCCCAATAGTTTGAACCAGCGCCCACTAAAGTGGATCCGGGAATGCTAGTTTGCATACATCTTTAGCGTAAGGAGTGCATTCATGATTGGGATCGACCAGATTTCTAACGACTTTGTAAACGACTTGAAAATACTGGCATGCTTTGATCCGGCCAACATGAGCCTGGGGATCAAGTTGCGCAATGACATGTCCGATGAGCTGTGTCAGGCGGCTGTACGTCTGTATCAGCAAGGTCTCATCAGCGCAGAAGATGGCGGCTACCTGACTCCTTTTGGCATGACAATGGTTGAGCACCTGCAGCATCTGATAGTCGCACTCAAACCCCTTTGATCGCCTGCGGGGCCCAGAGCGAAAAGTTGATCAACTCCCAGCGCAAGCCCTGGCGCAACAAACAGGCAAACAGCAAAGGACCTTCGGGTCCTTTTACTTTGCCATCGACCATCCACTCCCCTTCCCGCTTTGGCAAAGGCTGAGCCTTGATCTCATCAGGCTGACTATCATTCCCAAGACGTACCTGAACAAACTGCCGGCATACGGCTTTCGCTTCTGTAGCGGATGTACTCTGTGTCTGAAGATTGGCAATGGTCAGCAGGCTGGCAGCAAGAAGAAGTGATGGGGTCATGGTGAAATTCAAGGTCAAAGATGATGCTGAAAACAGTGAAGATGGCCCATAAACAAAAAGCCGTGGAACCAGAGGCACCACGGCTTTCTTAAATTCTGTAAGAATTACAGAGCAGTTACGTTCTCAGCCTGCGGGCCTTTCTGACCTTGGGTCACAGAAAACTGTACGCGCTGACCTTCAGCCAGGGTACGGAAACCGTTACCGCTGATAGCGCTGAAGTGAACGAAAACGTCCGGGCCGTTTTCTTGCTGGATGAAGCCAAAACCTTTGGTTTCGTTGAAAAACTTAACGGTACCGGTGATCATGTTAGACATATCTTTAACCTGTATTCTAAATAATTACTTATGCTTTTCAGCGGATAAAGCTCAAAAACGGGATTAACTTATGAGCAACAGGAAAAGATGTAAAACATCATATTCATTGACATAACTTCGGCCCTTTCAAGCTGGTTTAGATTATACGTGGCTTTGGGGATTACGCAAACAAATTTGTGCCCCGCCAATGGCAGGGCACAGCCGTTTATAGTGCGGGCGATTCCAGTGCCTGAACCAGTACCTTGAGGAAGCGAGCCGCCTCGCCGCCGGTGCAGGCCCTGTGATCAAAGGTCATCGACAGAGGCAGCACTCTGACCGGGCGAGCTTCCCCATGGATGAACACCACCTTCTCGAACAACTTGCCCGCACCTATGATGGCCACCTGCGGTGGCGTCACGATTGGGCTGGCATAACGACCCGCGATGGCACCGAAGTTGGTGAGAGTAATAGTCGCCCCCTGCAGCATCTCGCGCGGCACAGCGCGCGCCTTCACATCGGCGATCATCCGATCCAGTCCCTGCCGGATGTCGGCCCCCTCCCGCTCTGCTACGTTCTCCATCACGGGCACATAGAGCCCATGCTTGGAGTCGACCGCAATGGCAACGTTGACCTCATTGAACAGCCGCCTTGAGAGCGTATCGCCGTCAAACCAGGCATTCATGGAAGGTTCGGCCCGGCAAGCGACGCCGATGGCCTTGATGAGCCGCACTGTCACATCTTCGTCTGGACGCCAGTGACGCAGATCCACTTCGTCGGTGATGCTGACCGGCACCACTGTCTGATGAGAAAGCTCCATCGCCTTGGCCATGGCCCGGCGCGAGCCCTTGAGGAACTCGTTGCCGCTGCTTTGCTGCGCCTCGAATGCCGCCTGCACGTCCTGCTCGGTCACCATACCAGCACCGCCACTGCCCTTGATCCGATCGATATCCAGACCCAGTTTCTGTGCCAGCAGCCGCACCGCAGGCATGGCCTGTACCAGGTTGCCACCGGGAGCTATGGCCCCCACCACGAAGTGATCCTCGATATGCTGTTGGTGAGCGCTGACCTTGCCCACCACAGTGCCGTCATCTTCACCCCCTTCAAATTCCACCAGTGGCGCGCCGATGTGAAGTATGTCGCCCTCCTGACCACAGAGCCTGGCGATCACCCCCGCCACCGGCGAGGGCACATCCACCAGCGCCTTGGCGGTTTCTACCGACAACAGCACCTGATCGACACTCACTGTATCGCCAGCACTCACCTTCCATTCGACGATCTCGGCCTCGGCCAACCCTTCGCCCAGGTCCGGTAATTTGAAAAATTTCATGACCAGTTCTCCATCTGCGGGGCAATCACCAAACGTTGGAAGATTCCATGGCTATTTTTTGCTCGGCTGCTGAAGCGCCAAAATTTGAAAAATGTCATAGCCATTTGTTCTCCATCAGCTGGTAAGCCGCATCCGCGATATCCTGCTCTGTGATGAGGTAATACTCTTCGTTGCGATAATAGGGTACGGCGGCATCCACCCCGGTGAGGCGCTTTGGTGGCGCCTTGAGGGAGGTCAACGCCTCCTCGGTCACCCGCGCCACTATCTCGGCGCCCACTCCGAAGCTGCCGCACGCCTCGTGCACCACCAGCAGCCGGCCTGTCTTGCGCACCGACGCCAGAATGCTCTCCATGTCCAGCGGCTTGATGGTCGCCAAATCCAGCACTTCGCACTGGATATCCTGCTCCGCCAAGAGGCTCGCCGCCCGCATCACCTCCTGAATACAGGCCCCCCAGGCAACCATGGTGATATCCCGCCCCGGCCGCAGGGTGAAGCAGACATCCAGCGGCAGGCCGACACCGTCATCCACCACGTCCGACTTCATGGAGCGATAGATACGATCAGGCTCGAAGAACATGACGGGATCCGGGTCACGAATGGCCGATAGCAGCAAGCCATAAGCGCGCCTCGGGCTGGAGGGAATGACCACCCGCAGGCCCGGAATATGGGCAAACAGGGCTTCAACGCTCTCGCTGTGGTGCTCCGGCGAGTGAATGCCGGCGCCGTAGGGAGAGCGATAGACGATGGGGCAGGAGAGACGGCCACGGGTGCGGTTACGCATCCTCGCGGCCTGGCAGATGATCTGCTCCATGCCCGGGAAAATGAAGCCCTGAAACTGGAACTCGGCCACCGGCTTGAGTCCCTGGGTTGCCATCCCCACCGCCACCCCGGCGATCAGCCCTTCGGCCAGCGGTGTATCTATCACCCGTTTGAAGCCAAACTTGTCGCGAAGGCCAACAGTGGCCCGAAACACCCCGCCGTTGACCCCGACATCCTCCCCCAGAACAACCACATCAGGGTCGTGTTCCATCTCATGGTGCAGTGCCAGATTGATGGCTTCGAGCAGTGTCATTTCACTCATGCGTCCTCCCCCACTCGGCGTCATCAGCCACCCCATTCCCGTTGCATGTCATGTCGTCACACCAGGCAGGCTTGATGGCATCCTGCAGTCTCATCTCATCGATCATGAGCGTTCCTCCCCGGCGTGACGCTGCATGCCCTTGGCGATGATGCGCTGGCGCTGCCCGCGATAATCCTTGGGCAACTCGGCAAACTGATAGTCGAGCAGGGTTTCCGGCGCCTGCGGGGCCGTGCTTTCATAGGCAGCCACGGCGCGATCGACCTCCCGGCTCGCCTCGGCCAGCAGCGCCTGCTCCTGATGCTCGTCCCACCAACCCTGTTCAAACATGAACTGTCGCAACCGCTTGACTGGCTCCTTGGCCCAGGCGGCTTCCACCTCGGCAGCATCCCGATAGCGGGTCGCATCGTCGGCCGTGGTGTGATCCCCCAGCCGATAGCTGATTGCCTCTATGAGAGTCGGCCCCTTGCCACTGCGCGCACGCTCGACGGCGATGCGGGTGGCATCATAAACAGCCACCACGTCATTGCCGTCAACCTGGATGCTGCGTACCCCGGCGCCAACTCCTTTCTGGGCCAGGGTGGGTGCGCTCGACTGCAACTTGCGCGGCACAGAAATGGCCCACTGGTTGTTGTTGATGATCATCACCATGGGCAGATGCCAGACACCGGCGCAGTTGAGCCCCTCCAGGAAGTCCCCCTTGGAGGTACCGCCGTCACCTATGGTGACCACGGCGACACGAGGCTGGTTGCGCAACTTGAAGGCCGCCGCTATGCCGGCGGCATGGGTGATCTGGGTGGCGATGGGTACGCAGATGGGCAGGTCCTCCGACAGCCCACCATCGGCCTTGTAAAAGACACAACCCCGTTCATCCCCCCCCCAATATTGCAGGTTTTTCTCCATGGGCACGCCCCGCACATAGAGGGTGGGCATGTCCCGGTAGTAGGGCACGTAAACATCCTGTTCCTGCATGGCGAGACCGACGCCTATCCCGACCGCTTCAGCTCCCAGATGGGAGGGAAAGGTGCCGAGCTTGCCGGTTCGTTGCAGCGCAATTGCTTTCTTGTCATAGCTGCGCACCATCACCATGTTGCGGTAGAAAGTGTGCAGTATCGCCTTGTCCAGCCAGGTCGGTAGTGTCGCGACCGGGCGCCCTTCCTCATCGAGGTAACGAAGGAAAGGGATGTCGACATGGGTCATAACTGGCTCCTTGCCGTTGTCAACGTCACCACCATGAGGTGACCCTTAGAATGTAAATAAGATGTTAACCAAAGAGCAATGTGATTTAACCAGGTAAGACCAGTAGAAACTTCTTTAATTTCAGAAAGACACTGAACTTTTCGGCTGAGCAGAGACGAAAAAGGGAGCCGCTTCGGGCTCCCTTTTGGGTGGATGCGGGATCACTCCCATATCAATGGATTCGCGTCACCAGCTGGACGACGCGCAGGTCTATGGCACAGAAGACGGGGTCGGCTCACTCCCACAAACGGGTCGGCACCACCAGCAGCACGGTACGCTGACCTATGGCCACATTGGCGTTGGGGAAGACCACCGCTTCCCGCGTCTTTTCTACCGTGTAGCGCAGTTCACCATCCTCGGCCAGCACGAATCCCTGGGGAAACTCGGTGAAATTGTCCACATCGCTGGCAAACAGGAAGCGAAACTGCTCCGAACGCTTGTTGATCACCCGGTCGATGGCAAAAATGGTGAAGTCATCCGCCCGCCAGGGCTCGAGCGCCACCTCATCCCGAGTTACCAGCTCCTGCAGCGCCTGACGGGTCTCGATGAAGCGGGTCATGTCGTTCTCGCCAAACGGGCGCACCTTGCCCAGCTCTACCGTGAAGGCATGGGCACCATGCTGGTGCGAGCTGTAATAACTGAAGGTGGTGGTGGGGTCGCTGGAGAGCAGTATGGTACGCACCCCGCAGGCACCGAGGAACTGCACCTGCTCCTTGCAATGGGGCCGCTCATGGGGGAAAGGGTAGACAGCAAACTTCTCGTGACGCGAACCGCGAATGGCGGTGTGCAGGTCGTAGTGGTAACGGGGCCGGGCAGGATTGGCAAAGAAGCGACTCACATACTGCTCGAGGCGCATGGCGCGAATGCGCTCCTGATTGCACAGCCCCTCCCCCTTGCTGTGGGCACCGGAGAAGAGCCGGTTCATGTTCTCCTCCACCTCCCGCAACCCCAGGTTCATGGCTGCCGGGTTGCCAAACAGGAACAGCACCCGATGACGGGCGCTAAGCTCGCCGCTGAGCAGCCGGGTCAGCAGCTGGTTGCAGATCTCGATGGGGGCGGTTTCGTTGCCGTGAATGCCGCAGGAGAGGACGATATCCTTGCGTCCCCCGGGCTGATCGCCCGCGCCACTGGCAGGCTCTAGGCAGAGCACTCCCGTATCCCAGACGCTCACCCGGGAGCCATCGGGCAGGTCAAACGCGAAGGGCTCAAGCTGCCACTCGTGGTGGCGGGTCAGGGCCAAAAAATCATGCTGGGGAATCATCCATCTCACCCTTTTGTCAGGAATGCTATGGGCGGATTATACGCAAGGCATGTGGGCTTAAAATCAGTTTTTAAACAAATTCAAACAGTAAGGATACAAAACTGGCGACAGATAGTGACAAATCGACAAGGTATGGGGTAAAGGAAGGGGAAATCACGGGAAGTAAAACAGCACTGCGGGGAAGCAATAATATCAGGCAATCATTCACACGCTGGCACGAGCCAAGTCGGGATTAAGCAATCAGGATCAGCAGAAAAACAAGGCATCCATGCCCGGCAGATCAACCACGCCAGAAGGGCTTGGTGGTCTCTTGATAACGATCAGATTCGTTCAGGCCGATGTCCTTGAGCAGGTACTCGGGCAGCTCGGAGAGCTGGCGACGGCTGCGGCTGCGTTCCAGCCAGGTCAGTACTGTCATTTTGACGCGAGCAGCCAGATTCAATTGGCTGGAATGCTGGTAACCGGCTTCGGTATAAGTCATGTTGGCCATAATGTGGCTCCTCTTGATGATGTCTGCGCGGGTGCATATTTGTTGCGCAAAGCTTAGTCAGGAGGGACAACCGACTCAATTGACGAATTTTGATACAACGCATTAGTAAAGCTAATGCTGCATATCGTCAGCCATTAAAATATAACCAATTGATTTTTAACTATTAAATAACCGTTTTATTCCGCATGAAAACCCGACAGCATATTCTCCTGCGTGGCACACCCCTAACTATGCAGTTTCCTGCCTTGGCTATGCAGTCACCGGATCTAAAGGCGAGGCAGGCAACCTGGTGTTTACATCCAGTTGTTAAACAAGAGATCTTTTATTGATCCTTATTTAACAGAGAGATACAAAAACAACACACCCAAATGGCTATCACTTCTGATGCTCGCCAAGGGCATCAAAAAGGAGGCACTTGGCGCGCTTTCGGCATACTGGTATGGTTATTTATACAGTAGTTCAGCCAACCCCCTGCCAACTCTCTTTAGAGGATGTGACAGGGGCGACCACAGGACATGCCGATGGACACATTTACTCCGACTGCCGCCCTGCGTCAACAGATGGACGCGCTCGAAGACGCGCTGACCCGCCTGGCCCGACAGCTGGGTCAACTACCCTTGCTGGAGGCTCACGTCTATCCCCTTCCTGCCGTACCCCAGGGGCAAGAACACGAGCCCATCGAACAGATCGAGGTGGGCTATCTGGGCGGAGAGGAAGCTCTGATGGCCACCATGGCGGCCTACCGGGATCACAGCGCTCGCCCCGGCTGCTCCACCAAGGCTACCCACCGCCTGCCGGGCTGGCTGCGTTTCTCTGCCGCCAGCGCCAGCCAGCTGAGCCCACTAATTGAGGAGATCAACGCCCGCAAACTCGCTTTCAAGGGGCTGGTGCAACAGGCCGGCGGGCGGGATGAGAAGTTCGAGCTGGTACATAGAGCCCTGCCTGGGGTGATCACCCTGCAGGTCTATCGCAAGCTGACCCTGCTGGAGGGAGAGCTGCATTCCCTCGGCTTTACCTGGGCCGACAAACAAAGCATCAACCGTCTCAGCCGGGAGCAGGTGCTGGAGATGCTGGAGCGCAGCCGCCGCTATATTCCAGCGCTCTCCAACAATGAGGAGTGGAGCAAGATGGTGGATCAGGAAGTCTATGACCTTCGCCGCCTGCCTGCCGATGCCGAGCTCAGGATCCGGCGACCGGTCAAGACTCACCCCATGATCAACCTGCTCTGGCAGGACAGGGAACCCCGCAAGCAGCAGCTCAAGGCGAGCCTGCCCTTGCTGCTCTGCTCAGACACCCAGCCCGGCGTCACCCACCTTGGCCACTACCCGCCCAAACTGCGACAGGCGCGGCGAGATCGCAAGATTGGCGGTGAACCCATCATAGAGCGGTTGCACCTCTACCTCTATCAGGGGTAGCCACGAACCGGCAGACACCCCCTCTCCTGATGGTGTGGCAAGATGCCAATTCGCAGCTCCGCAGCCCTGGCTGAGCGGCCACCTCTTTGACGGGATCTCCTTTGCAGACACAGACATGTCTAGTCCTGAAATAGGTTTACACATTTTCGGCTAGCATTTCTCCACTCAGAACCCCCGATGTACTGCATCGGGGGTTCTGTATTTCAACGCATGATGCGGCCGCTCCACGTTGTAGATATCCACCGCCTCACGCACCATCTCCCGCGCTTGCGCCAGGTCCTGCGGGCTTTGCAACAACAACTCTCCTTTCAAAATCCCGTTCACCCGCTCCGCCAACGCATTCTGGTAGCAGTCATACCCATCGGTCATCGA